>JAEEXX010000172.1 GCA_016287985.1 Candidatus Gastranaerophilales bacterium | reverse complement strand
CGGAAAGCCTTTCACCATAGATAATTTTGTCATAAATGTCCTGCATGTTTTTTGGCAGTCTCAACTTGGTTCTCGTATTATTTAAAAGGTATTTCCGACGGATTGCCTCAATCGCACTTTCATTGCGTTCGGTTGTTTTTTTGTAACATTCACATATCGCATGCAATAAAAGAGAAAGCGACAGCAAACGACTTAATCCATCTATTACAAGACTCCTCTCTGGCACTACTTCTGCGACAAAAATCAAACCCAAATCTATTCTCTGAGTAAATTCTTCCTCAACAGAAATTAAATCAAGAAAATTCACCAACTTTGAATCACATTCAGCACAACCCAAAGTATGCAGATTTTTCGTTTTATTTAAAAATTCAAGCAGACTCTTAACTTTCATTACTTACTCTGATAATATAAATCCACCTGAAGGATCATTTTTAAGTTTATCACCTTCAATTTTTGCTCTCAGATTTTTAATATATTTATATACATAATCTCTAGGTAAATCTAAAAGCTCTGCTAAATCTTTAGCATAAACTGTTTTACCTACGTTATTGAGAAAATATTCAAATACCATTTGCTCTCTATCTGTAAGTGATTTTTTTAATACGATATTCATTTCTTTATGAGATGAGAATTCTTCGACTTTATCGAGAACTGACCCCTCATTACTAATCTTATCGGATTTTAAAAGCTCAACATCAGAGTGTTCTTTCGGCGCTGCTTTAGCTAAAGCTTTGCCAACCAAATCCCTTATAGAGTCTTCTTTCAAAGACGATTTTTCAGCTTCTGTATTATTTGTCATCTGCATATTTTTTTTATTTATCGAGAACGGAGTGTGCGAAAGCTGGCGTTCTCTTGCAAAAGCTCTTTCTGCAATCGCTGAAAAACTGTCACTTATATTATTGCTGTTTATATTCGAAGAAGTACCTTTTGACATAACAATATCCACAACATCATTGGTAGATTTGCTCTCTTCAACGGTTTTTCCTAACCTTGCCGCAAATTCTTCCAGGGTAATTTTCTCCAAAGAACTTCTCCATTGTCTTATTTCTTCCTTTGTTAAATAATTAGGCATCCAACATCTCCTATATTTACACGTGATAGTCTTAATCTATTCCCCTAATAAATCCTTTTCTTATACTTTAACACAAAACTTTTTAAAATTTTTAAAATATTTCGTGATGTAAAGATTTGTTTATAAATATTAATCTTCTTGTACAATTCTTCCGGGAAGATGGAATTTCTTGATACTTGCAAGCATCGCTTCAGCACCGGCTTTATTCTTAAATATACCTACTTGCAGAGTATAGTTATTTGAACCTACACATTTTACAATAGGATTAAGATTCAAACTTGTTTCTTGAATTATATCTTTTGCTACTTTGGCTTGTTCTGCGGACGTGTACGTTCCGATAAATACTTTATACACAGCTTCAGGGTTAGGGTTCAAAGTTACAACAGGTAAAGTTTCCTGCCGTTCGGTATAATCTTGTCTGCTTTCATCTTCTGCTGTTTCATATGACGGTTTCATGTCATCAGCATTCTTCATCATATCGGCAAAACTTTTTCCCTGATCCTCATCTTGTATAGCCGCTAACCTATCATCTACATTTATAATCTTTTCTTCGATTTCCGACTCTTGCTTGTAATCTCCAATTGAAACATCAACGGAAGGTGAAAATGATTTAATTAAAAAAGTAAAAAGCAGCAGCATTCCAAAAAAAGAAATAACGAAAAGCTGAATAAGAGAAAAATCCCTACCCTGAGCACTTTTTTTCATATATTTCTTGTAACCGCTTTTTGCCATTTTATACCCCGCGAACTTTTGTCCCTGCAAGTATTATATCATCAATCTCTTCAGAATAACGTTTCATTACTTCAAGCGCAAATTCTTTAATATCATTCATTCCGAGTTCACTTTTCAACCCGCATGCTTTGACAGGAGCCCCTTCCGATAAAATATTTAATCCTGTATGTATAAGTACTGACGTAATTGATTTGGTAGCTATCGAAACAGATAGTTTTCCTCCGTTAATAATCAAATCATCTCCGTCCCTTTTAACAAAGATTCCTCTTTCTTCAAGCAATTCTTTAATAATACATATTAATAATCGTTGTCTAAAAACTCCCTCTGTCAACCCGATTCCGAATTGCTCTGAAATAAAACTTAACATCAATTTGCTATATATTGGCTCGTTATTGATAACATCTTCTATGTCAACCATTTCTGCCAATTTCACATCGCATTCCCCAATGAAAGCAACAATAGCATCACCTTGAATATTAAAATTCTTGTATACCCAGTGAGGTGAAAGTTGAGAACCTATATATTTTATTTCATTATCTGCAAATTTAATTTTCATTATTTTTAAACAATATATCCAAGTATTTATTACAATGATTTGCGATTAAAGCTTTTTTTAAATGCAAACAAGACTCGCATTTGCCGCAATGTACTCTCCCTGAATCATAACAACTCCATACTAAATCTAATGGTACATGATATTCCATTGCAATTTTTACTATATCATTCTTACCATAATTTATCAAGGGGGCTAAAATTTCCGGCCATACCTGCGTTGAACACTCAAACAATGAAAAAACTCGTTTTCTGAAAATTTCTGTATTATCGGAAAAAGTTTCTGCTTCATCACTGTTGGCACCAAATATTATGCTTTTATACTCAAAAGAATCACAAAAACAAGCTGCAATATTTAGGAAAAGAGCATTCCTATTTGGCACCCAGACAGAACTTGCACTTTTGGAAGTATTAAGCTCTGTTGTCGGAATCTCTTGGTTTGAAACAAGAGATGTTTTTGTAATTTCTTTGAGCCAGTCTAACTTTATTATCTTATGTTTTATACCGTAATACTCACATATTTTTTTAGAAACTTCTAATTCTTTTTTTGCAGCTTTTTGTCCATAGTCAAATGTCAAAGCAAGCTTTACATCTATGCCGTTTTCTATACTGTACCCGAGCGCAACCAAAGAATCCAATCCCCCGGATAACAATACAATTGCTTGTTTTTCTCTGCCTGCCATCATTCCTCGCCTTCATATTCGTCAATTAAGCATTGTGCTTCATCTTTCAAAAACTTAGAATATGTCGGGAGTTCCCGAACTTCGTCCAATATATCCCTGCCCAAAATATTGTACAAGGCAATCAACGCATTCCTTTTTACTTCATCGTCTTCATCCTGCAAACAAGGTCTTATAAGGTCCGCAGAATTTTCATCATCGCTGTTCA
>JAEEXX010000171.1 GCA_016287985.1 Candidatus Gastranaerophilales bacterium | reverse complement strand
CAGGCTTGCTGCTAAGATTTTGAAAATTAATTGTATAATATCCGTCAACCAAATTCCCGGTTGAGCCTATAACTGACGTATTCTCATTATTTACTGCTCCGGCAGTCGCTATAGCAATTATATCGACTTCATCTTCGTGTTTTTTTATTTGCTCCCTAATAATCTCTTTGATTCCATCTATAGTTTTAGGAGTAGAAAATTTTACAGGTTCATACATTAACTTTCCTGTTTCATCAACAATTGTACTATATATCTTAGTTCCGCCAATATCAAAAGCAAGTGCTTTTTGCATATAATCCTTCCTTTAGAATTTGATTGTTTCCATAAATCGTCTAACAATTAGTTGTGGTCGAGTAATAGCAGAGCCAATAACTACTGCATAAGCACCAAGCTCAAATGCTTTTCTTACGTCATTTGGTTCCCAAATTCTACCTTCTAATATAACAGGTGTATCTGTTGCTTTAACAAGTTTTTGTAACAAATCAAAATCAGGTTTATCATCTGATGTATCAGATTCATTCGTATATCCTGAAAGTGTAGTTGATATAATATCCGCACCCAGATTTGCGCAATTGATGCCTTCTTTAAGAGTAGAAATGTCCGCCATAGCTATTTTTTTTGCTCTGTGAATTGTCTCAATAATATCTTCCAGAGAGCATTTATCTCTCTTTCTTGAAGTTCCGTCAAACGCTATAATATCTGCATCCGCATCAATGAGCTCGTTAACTTCTTTTAATGTTGGGGTAATATATACAACACTTTTCCAGTTTTCAGGGAGTTCGTCGGGCTTTGTCAGCCCTATTACAGTCACTCCGAGAGATTTTGCAATTTTAACATCTCTTGCTCCGGCGACTCTAAGTATTTTTGCTCCGCCGTTTATAACTGATTGCATCATTGCTTTCATACAGGTTTCATTATAAAACGGCTCATTCGGCATAGCCTGTGATGAAACAATAACTTTACCTTTTAACTGTTCTAATTGCATTTAAATCCGTATACTCCAACAAATCGGTTTGTAATAGTTTATATAAATATTATCACAAAAATAATGTTGATAATATCATTTTTAGTATTTATAATAAGGGAGTTAAGAGGTATGTGTAATGGCAAATAAAAGAATTTTTTTGAGTATAGGAATTCTGTTTGTTCTGGCTGGTGTTGTGGGGTATTTCTTAATAGAGCGGGATACTTCTGTAAGTTTGGATAATGGGGAAAAGCTTACAAATGAGCAAACTGTTTCTTTGCCGGTAAATAATTCTCCAAAGCCCATAAAAAACGAAATACCAACGATTAAAGCTGATCTATATTCGAATTCGCCGTATTATATGCCTTTGTTTTCAATGGCAGAAATTTCAAATTTGTCGGAGAAAAATACAGAACAAGTAAACAATCTTTTTAATGAAGCTCAAGGTTTTTACTTCTTTAAACAAAACGGAGACGGTAATAATTATACAGCATTGTTACAAAACCCAATAAAAATGTCCGATTCTGTGTATTCACGCCACAATCTTCAATTAATAAAAATTAATAAGGACGGAGCAGTTCAAATAGAGAATTTAGGATATAGCGGGCAAATTGATGAAACAGATAATGCTGTTTTGCTTAAAAATAACGAATGGGAGTTTGATAAATCGATTGAGCCATACCGTCCTTTAAAACACATATCCCCTGAAGACGATATTCTTGAAACTTGGAATTATGATGATAATGAACCAATTAAGTACGAAATGAAAAATGCTGAAGGAATTGTAATTTCCATGTTAAAAGAATTCATTGACGGCGATTCCGGCTATCGAGTTGAGCATACTTTTTATGATCCGGAAGGTCACACTCTAAGAAGTGTTTCAATAAATTACGAGGGTGCAAATATCAAATGGTTTAATTACTATGATGCCTTAAATCCCGATGATTGTATTTCCGTTGAAAGTGAATATGAAGACGGTATCCTAAAATACGAAAAAATATACAATCAGGACTTCAAATTGGTTTACAGATTTGAAGCAAAATATTCAAATGCCAAAATGAATGAGCTTATTCAATATGATAGCGCTGGAAATATCATTAAAAAATTTGTCAATCAATAATATGTTTCTCTTTGTTCAATTTTTTGCGGTCTGGTAAATAATTGTGTGATTTTGCTCATTGTATATACAGAAATTCCGGTTAAAACAGCATATCCAACATAACTCAATAAAGCTTTTCCGTAGAATTTCCTCAGATTTTTAACCAAATTGTCGGACAATCCGGCTTGTTTTGCCAGTTTTATTCCGTTATGACTTGCCAGCGCTTCTTCAGCGACTGTCGGAAGCATTGATATAAATGCAATTGTTCCGCAATTATCCAGTATAAAATCTTCAATATTGCGTTTTGCTTCTTTAGGTTTCGGACGTGAAAATAAAGCAAGCGTTCCCATAAGTCCTGCTATAGTGTATCCCGGGACTCGAAGTTTTTGTAATATTCTGCCAAACCTGCTTTTCAAATGGTTCATTGCGTGCCCTAACTCGTGATAACCGGAAATAGTGGCTTTGTTTGCATTGAGTTTAATAATTTTTGCATCAGGTATATAGCAAGCATTCAGCCCCGCTTTAATATCACCGTCAGCAATTTTTTTCCCTGCTTCGTATAACTTTTGTTCATTAAGGTCTTTAAATGTTGTATTAACCAACCGTAATCCTTCATTTTCCAATTTTGAAATTTCAATGGATTTAATGAATGCATCTTTATACAGTTCGTTGTTGCCGTGTTCTTTTTTCATTTGCTTTAAAAACGGATTGGAAAAAGACGGCAGTGCTGCCATAACAAGTCCGGACGCAACAGTTGCTGCGAGATAACCCAATTGAGCTTCCTGTTCGCTTCTTTGCCTGTATTTAGTACCATTGTATACGTACGTATTTGATGTACTACTTACCACACAAAAACCTTTCAGTAGAATTCCACAATATTAGTAAAACAAAACATTTAAAAAAATTGCCTTTAACTTTAATAATTCTTAACAAATCTTAAGAACCCTTAATCCAAATATAATGGCTATTTATGGGATATGTAAGCGGTATTTGTAACGAAATGTAACAATTTTAGTAAAAAGTGTTAGAAAAATGAAGAAATGTGGAATTAGGGAAGTAGTAAGAGAAAAAACACGTGTAGTTACATGTAACGGAATACTAAGATTATGAAATTAAACCAAACCCCAAAACAGAATAGAAAGTATACGAATTGCGGCGAGAGCTGTAATGCAGTAGTACTCATGCTTTCGGGGGGG
>JAEEXX010000170.1 GCA_016287985.1 Candidatus Gastranaerophilales bacterium | reverse complement strand
CTTTCTTTTACCGAAAAGAAAGTCACACAAAGAAACTCCCGAGCCGAACTGCGCTCATTAATCAATTGTACGGTTCGACCTGAAGCTCGCAAACTCGGGTGTTATACACCCTCAAACAGTGCTCGCTTTGCTATTGTCTTACCGACATTGATTATTCGCTCCGTTATGCTCAGAGAGAAGAGGTAAATCAACATTGAATCGTGAGCGTGTTACAAAGTAACAATAGCGAACGTTAGAAATTCGGCGTAGCCGAAAAAAAAATACAGCCGAACGAAGTGAGGATGTAGAAAACATCCGCAGGGTTTTTCTTTCTTGGGCGACATTCTTTCTTTTTGTTGCAGGTAAAAAGAAAGAATGTCGCAAAATTAATAATAAAAACAGTTTTAATACAAATACATCAAAATATATATTTTGATGTATTAATTGTGTTTAAACACAAATAACTTATCTTTAACCCGTTTAAAACCGGCTCTAAGCAAACAGAGTGCAGAGGCACGATTTTGTGCCTCTGCATATATATCACAGTCAAACCATGTGGTTGAAAGCTTTACACACTCGATATTTAAGTCAAAATGTTTTCTTCCTGCATAAGCATTTAAAAACAATTTTCCGTCATCATCAACAAAGAAATAGATGGCGCCTATTAAGGCACCATCTTGATTGATGAAAGAATAGAAAAGAGTGTTTTTAATAATAAAGTTAAAATTATTTGTATCACAAATTTTATCCTGATTCTGTTCATACATCTCTTTTAGTTTATCTTTGTACAGCAAAAATTCAGGATTATCAGGAATAATCGCTTTTATCATAAAATTCTTTCTTTTTAACATAAAATATATTATTGATGTTATTTTGATTAATTTATTACTATTTTATGTTCCTTTTTTCTTCTTTCTTTTATTTGTGAGGCAAAAGAAAGAAGAAAAAGAGAAGCGAAAAAAGAAGAAAGAAAAACACACGATTGAATAAATAACCACAATGCCCTGTGGGCATTTTATTTGAATAGCTGTTGTGAGCAAGCTCACACCCTTATGCTTATTACCAAGTTTAATTATACATTCATAATTAATCATATCCGAACATAGCGAAGCGAATAATCAATGTAGGTGAAACAGCAGCAAGGCGGGTACTGTATGAGGGTGCTACGCACCCGAGTTTACCCGCCAAAAGTTGAACCGTACAATTGATTAATGAGCGAAGCTTAGTTCGGGAGTTTCTTTGTGGCACTTTCTTTGCGGTCAAAGAAAGTGCCAATAAAAGTTAAGTAAAAAAAGATACTGATAATATATTTTATGTAAAATTACAGATTTTCGACCTGCTCACGCACATATTTGTTGCTGGGAGCAAGCTGCTTGGCATAATTTGCAAATTCTTTTGCGGATTCCTTATCGCCAAGATATTCATACGCATATGAAGTATACAAATAAACCGCGTAGTCGCCCCTATCTTCATCTAAAACTTTTTTGAAATATTTTACCGCATCTTTGAATTCACCGTTTATATATGCCATATAACCATATCTTTTGTACACGTCAGTCACAGATTCTGTCGCATTATACGCACTTTCCGGCTTTGATGAATCTCTCAATATTATTATAGATTTTCTGTCTGAAGACTTTTGGCATTTTAGCACAGGCGAATTATAGATATTGTACATGCCTTGTTTTGTCCATTCCTCCATCGGAAAATATTTTCTGTTATCTTCATAATTCTGAATCCTATGAGCCGCATTAGGATGCGTATTTCTGTATTCCATAGAACCATCGTCAAGCGTGTTCATAAATTCGAGAGTTTCTCTTGCTTTCTTCAAATCATATCCTGCTTTTGCCGCAAATTTAGCACCTTCTAAATCTGCTGCATATTCCATATTCTTAGAATCAGCCATTAACCTTCTATATGTAACCGCCCAAGCTAAACCGGCATTCATTCTATACGCCCTGTTCATTTTTTTGATAAGCTTACTTTTTCTTGAAGAATGCCCCAAAAGCCCGTGTCCCATTTCGTGCCCAATTGCAAGCGCTAATGCATCATCATTACCATTAAACGTATCATATAATCCGGTCAGAATGGTCACATTATTTGTATTGCTGCTATAAGCATTGAAATCTGTATTTTTCTCAATTGAAAACCGCCAATTTATAAACTCCAGATTGTTAGCCCTTATAAGCCTTTCTGCGATTCTGTACACTTTATAAAAGTCTTCCGAATAAGCTTGCGAATTATAATTATCGGGTTTTCTCATATTTAAAGATTTAGCTATTTTTGCATATTCCTGCTCATCCTTAGCAAGTTTTGCTTTATACTGCTCCTCGGTAATTTCTTTATAATCACCTAGTTTTAGCAATTTGGGGTCTTTTATATTTGTTAACTTGGTATTTACGGAAGGTGCATAAGTGCTTTTATATTTTGCAGACACACCGTACTTTTGTGCATGTTTAATTTCCTTTACTTGTAATTTTGCATAATCACGAGCCTCTGAACATGTTTGAAACAACAAACAGCAGACTAAAACTAAAATTATTTTTTTCATATATTCTCCTTAATTCGCAAATTAAGGATAACATAAATAGGCATATTTTTCAAGCATGGCTTATATTTTACTTTCATTTATACCTTCAATAATATTAATCACAGGAGAGGTGTCTTCAAATTCTTCTACATCCAAACCAAGTGCAAGCCTTTGACCTTTCTGAACTTTTCCTATTGCTGAAATCAAAAAGTCAATCACAGCAATAGCACTCTTCGGCATATCTAAAAATTCTATATCTGCTCGAGTCAGCTCACGTGAAAATTCATCCAATATAAATCCCAGCATTTCAAGCGTTTTATCGTAAAATTCTATGTGTTTGTTATTCACATCGTTTTTCTTTTGTTTTAAATCTGTTTTTTGTTTCTTAACCATGAAATTAACTCGCTTTTTGTGAAAAGAAAAGGGGCTGTAGAGTTGAGTAGTGTGTAATCGAGAGAAAGGTGAAAAATGTCAGCCCCTTAGAAGTTTTACTTAATTTTTAATCTCTTTAACTAATTCTTTGTTTCCGTAAAAATCATATGCATATTGACGTAAACACTCTTTACCGTTAATCTTAACAGTCTTATTCACGCCATATTTCCAGCCAAACGGCTTTGACTTAAACTTGAGACGATTACATTCAAGGGCAGAAAATAATATTGAGCCGGAAAATTTCCGAACAATTTCATTGGCATTTGCTCCTGAATAATTATCTCTGCTTATAAATCCGTCAAACCTAACCTGATACAATTCTG
>JAEEXX010000169.1 GCA_016287985.1 Candidatus Gastranaerophilales bacterium | reverse complement strand
TATTAGATTGGGGAGTTTCGATGTTATCGGATAACAATTTTACGGTTTTTCTATCCCGTGAAAAGATATGCTATTTTCGATTCCTTTTTTATATTGAGCGGGGTTAAATGATGAAATTTTCATTCTAACATTCCTTCTATTGTGATACTCTTATATATAAAACATTGAACATAATAATTTTTGCCTAATTTTAATATATACGTAATATTAATTTACAAAATGCAATATTTAATTGTATTATTGACTCATAATCTTTTAATTTTTTAAGCCAATGTTATTGATTGATTGATGTTGCTGCTAGTTTCATTTTCGCACTTCCTTTATTATTATTAAACATTACTTATATATTAAATCCCCTAAAAATAAAAATTGCTTTCTATTTGGCAAATATTAAAATAATGTTACATTAATTATTCGGACACAATTGGACATTATTTTCTTGGCTATGGTTTAGATTTGGTTTAAATTTTGAGGATGCGTGCGAAATTTTGTACTCCGTTTAATACCGTTAAAAGTCCGTTTATGTCCGTATTGAATTTTGGATAATCAACCCACTTCCGACCGACGAAAGTCAAATGGATTGCCACTTCCCGCTCGCAATGACGAAAAGCACTTCCAACCCAAACGGACATAAAACCTACACAATCCCCTGCAACAAAAAAAGAAGGCTTTCACCTTCTTTTAATAATTTGGGCAGGGGTGGATTCGAACCACCGTACACTCGCGTGAACAGATTTACAGTCTGTCGCCTTTAGCCACTCGGCCACCTACCCATATTTAATTATCACTCCGAGAGGTCATCCCCCTCACATAAACCCTCTACAACAGGTTAAGGGAATCAAGTTTTTAAATTTGCCCTTGACGAGACTTGAACTCGTGACCTCTCCCTTACCAAGGGAGTGCTCTACCTCTGAGCCACAAGGGCAAGTACATCAACGTATTTAATTATCAAAAAAAGCCGGTAATAGGAATCGAACCTACAACCTACGGTTTACAAAACCGTTGCTCTACCGTTGAGCTATACCGGCAACAGAGTCTATGTTACAAGAAAAATAAACCATTGTCAATAATAAGATTCTTTTTCTGCATTTGCTGTTTATATAGAACACATATATCTCCTAACTAATTTAATCTTTTACTCTTCGTCTAATTTCTGATAAATTGCAGAATTAAGAATATATATAAAATCCTCGTTTTCAAGGTATTTTTCAGGCATAATTGTATTCATGTTGAAATCTTTTACATGCCAATCATTTTTATTCCAGACAAGGTGAATTGCAAAAATACCTATAAAATCAGCATGTTCATCCGAAAACATAAATGTTAATTTCGTTTTTAATAAATCAAGCCGATCATTTTGAACTTCTGTGAGAAAATCTTTCATATAATAATACTTTATATTTTTTTTATCAAAAATTGCGTAAATATTAAAAAGTTCTCCCTCTATATATTCCTCCAAAAAAGTTTTCTGCCCCTCAAGTTTTTCCATATAAAAAACAAGTTCATCCATTGTGTGTACAATATAATCACAACAAGGAACATTCGTTTTAATAACAACAGGAAATGATAGTGGAACGGTAATTTCTTGCATCGTATTAATTTTATAATGTTCAAGCAGTTTTTTTGCAGCAAGTCTTGATGTCTCAAGTTTTAACCATTTTGAATTAACAGAAATCAAGTTAATACGACTTTTTTCAAACGCTTCAGTAATTTTTTCCTCAATCAGATTTTTATCAGTATTTATTGCAATATCAATTTTCAATGCGCCTGCTTTTTGGATAAGTTCATCAAAATTTTTATATTCAATGTTAGGAAAATCTGTGTGATTGTTATTATTTGCAGTATAAATTTTCTCAGTGTATTTTGATTTTTTAATCAGCTTAACTAACTCCGATGTAGGAGTTCCTATTATAAGAATATTCATAATTTATTAATCCATCTTAATAAGAATTTTTAGTGTATCTTTCAGTTTATTCGCTTCAAATGCTTCAATCGCATCATTTATACTATAAATTCCGGAAATAAACGGCTTAAAATTAATTCTATTGTTTCCCAATAATCTTAGTGCAGGTGGGAATTGCCCGCAGCGTGAGCCCAGCACTGTTATTTCATCAATAACTATCGGGGCGAGATTAAGCTCTTTGCCGGTTGCTACAGTGCTTTTAAGGACTAAAACACCTCTCGGTTTTGTAAGAGATATTGATGTTTCGAATCCTGATGCGGTTCCGGTTGCTTCTACAACAACATCATAAATCTTTTCCGGAGTAAATAAATTTGATAATATTGTCTTTACACCCTGTGCTTTTGCTATATCAAGTTTATTTTGGTGTCTGCCTACCAACAAAACGTCCAAATTTTGAGCGTGCAGCGCCAATGCCGTTGTTAAACCGAGTTTTCCGTCACCAAGTACCAGAACTTTTTCCATTGGTTCTATGTGAAGTTGTTCTGTAATTTCGCATGCTGCTGCGAGAGGTTCAACAAAAACAGCCTGCTCATCGGGAACATTCTCGGGAACTTCAAAAAGAATGTTTACAGGAAGGGTTATGTATTCGGCAAAACATCCGTCTTTCTTCCAAATCCCTATTGTATGCCGATTTGGGCAGTGGCGGTAATTTTTTTTAGCACACCATTCGCAGTTTGGATCATTGCACCCCCAGCTTATTTCTGCTACTACACGTTTTCCTATCCAAGAAGCGTCTGCGTTGTTTACTTCTTCTACTATGCCAACAAACTCATGCCCCAAAATACCTTTATATCCCATGTATCCTTTTGTTATTTCGTAATCTGTATTACATATTCCCGCCAATGATACCTTAATAAGTGCTTCTCCTTCTTGCGGTATCGGTTTTGGGTAATTATTATCAAGTTTAAGACCATTATCAAAAACGACAGCTTTCATTATATATACCTCTCTTTCGACCTTAATTTTAACTTAAAATGTTTATAATTACTAGGTTTTAGGTTTAGATGTAAAAAATTTGTTACAATCTTATGGTGATTTTTGAAAATGTTATATTATAACTTTGTACTTGATTTTGAAACAAGGTTAACCCCGCGTAGGATAAATCGCCCCAAAAGTACAGGGATAAATATTGCCTAATTAGTTATAGGTCAGTTTTGTACTGCAATTTTGAAATAGTTGGAGCATATTATGAAACATTGCTGTCGTTTTAAAGCAGATGATATATATTTTCTTGCCGACACAGAGTTGTATCCAAAAAGGCAGCTTTCTGTCGGTTTTTGTCCGATATGCGGAAAACCTGTTGCAGAATTG
>JAEEXX010000168.1 GCA_016287985.1 Candidatus Gastranaerophilales bacterium | reverse complement strand
CTTTGTAGTTTGCCATTTATTTGCTCCTATTAAAATTTTACGTCTAAACCAGTAGCTGCAGCGTCATCTGCCAATTTCTTTCTGAAAGCCACAAGCTTCTCGCGAAGCTCAGGATACTTAATTGCTAAAATCTGAACCGCAAGATATCCCGCATTTTTTGCGTTGTTAATACCAACAGTTGCAACAGGAATCTGTGGAGGCATCTGAACGATAGACAAAAGTGCGTCCATACCGCCAAGACCATTTGATTTGTCGCTTACGCACTCAAGAGGAACACCAATTACAGGAAGTGTTGTAATTCCCGCAATTACTCCAGGGAGTGCAGCTGCAAGACCAGCGCCGGCAATGATAACCTGACATCCGTCTTTTTCAACTTCTTCAACTGTCTGCTTAAGTAAAGCCCCGGCTCTGTGGGCAGAAATGATATAAGCCTTGTAGTCAACGCCGAACTCTGTGAGAATGTCGGCCGCCTTTTTCATAGTGTCTTTATCAGACTTAGACCCGAAAAAAATCGCAACTTTCATATGAGAGTTATATCATAATTCGACATTCTTCTCAAGCATGGAGAATTTTCTACCGATTACACTGGCGTAATCTGGGCCAATTTGTTTTCCCAGGCCACCGCAACGACATTAGTTATCTTGATTTTCAATATCAAGATATTTTCCATATACCCAGCCGATAGGATATGTGCCGCTCTCTACTTTATACCAATACCAGCTTTCCCCATCTATTTCATATTGATCTTCTGTTTGATCAATAATCTTAACTTTATTACCTTCGTAAAAAAACGATAGAGTTTGACTGTTAGCATTAGGCTCAGAATATAATTTAACCTTATAATCATTTATAGTCGCATTATATAAGACATCAAATATAACTAATCCAATTGGGTTTATTGAATTATGTCCTCTAAGAACAATTGCTATTTTATTTTTTCGGTAATTTATTAAATATTTATCTTGTAATGTAAAAGCAGCACTTAATTTCATTAAACGCTCTCGTTCTTCATCAGTATAAAATTTTTTTTTCGTTTAATGAATTATAGGTATAATCTTCTGGAAAATACTCCTTTTTGTCATTCTTCCATAAGTTGAAATTAAAAATAATTTCATCAGATTTTGAATTAATATAAAAATATAAAGGAATAATATCCTTATACAGTTTACTGTTATACCCATAGATATCGGGAAAAGAATTCTCATATGCAAGCAATTCTTTATCGATATTAAGTTTATATCCATATTTAAAATCCATAGTTTTTTCTATGCAATTCGATTTATTTAAAATATACGTCTCTTCATCGATTTCAACGATATTACTATTAGAATTAATCACGAAAAAACGCTTTGTGTTAAAGAAATCTGTTTTAAGATATAACCTATCTTTTGTATTATACATTTCATTTATAGAATCAATGGTAAAAACCTGTCTATTCGTTGCACCAATTATTTTATTTGTTCTTATTTCTAAACAATAAATATCAGAGCAAAGAATGAAAAATAATAAAACAGTAAAAAACTTTTTCATAGATAAATTCTCTATATGAAATATCTAACAGTAGTAAGAAATCTTTGAAAAGGTATCCAACCACTTTTTTTCAATCTCTGGAATTCTCATTTCTATAATTCTGATTATGTTATTTAAGGTTGTAGGGGGGATTTGTGATTTGTTATGTGCTAAAGAACAACGATGATTTTTTGTAATCCAGATTTTTGTTCCGTTTGGAATTGGTTTGCCCTGCGAAACATGTACATGAATTGGCTCAAGAGGTATGTTTTCATCAAGCCAAAAGTATACCCAGTATGAACCAATCTTAAAAACCTGAGGCATTATCAAATCCTCCTGTTTGAGAGAACTCCAATATCAAATGAGCTTCAGATGCAACAAGTTCCTTAAGATATGCTAATTCTGATTCACTATAACCTAAAATATCTTTCCATTCTGAATCTGGCAAAATACAAGTTGCTTGCTTAAAACCAAGTTTTTCATCGGGAGTCTCAATCAAGACTTTCACCTTACCGTTTGTATCCATTTCAGAATGCACAATTTCAGTATTGTCATTTAATGTCATAAATGGGTAAATCATTTAAACACCTCATCTCGAAGTATACCACTTTTTATCTAATTTTAAAGAAAAATTGTTACTCTTCAATATCGGGATATTATATATCACCCAAACAAACCAAATTCTACTCTTTCACCTGGTACTGCAGCAGGAGAATGCGGAGCTCTTCGATGTTTGAGACGTTGAAGATTTTGAAGACTTCGGCGAAGATTTTTTTTACGGTGGAAATGCTGACGAAGTATTTTTCGCTGATTTCCTTGTAACTCATTTTGTTGTGAAGGTTTTCGAGCACAAAAGAAATCTGTCTTTCGTTCAGGTTGTAATCAGAAAGGCTGATAGTTGAGCCGGCGGGCTTTTTGATTATCGTATTATTCTCGCGGACATTCTGAGGAAAGAGGCATGAGAATTTTGCCTTGAGGATTGTGTAAATCCAGATGTAAAAAGCACAGCAAAAGGCAGAATAACCCATAAGAATCAGCATAAACTTAATGCCGTGAGTATAGGTAAGGCAAAGAGTAATAAAATGCAGGATAAACATAATGATGATTTTTTTTGTGGATTTGTTTGTAATTAAATCCTTACATAAAATCAAAATTATTGCGGCATAAAAGAAAAATATTCCCAGTTCCTGATGATTGGTTAAAATTGTAAGTTCACTTTCAATAAAAAGAATTGATACCATCAGATAAAGATTAGGTATTATGACAAGGATAAGGGTGAGAAAAACACAAATAAAATGTACAACCGGAATTACAATATTTGTATCGGCTACTTTTTCAATTATTGATTTAGGATCCCCATTATAGAATACGCTTGTGATTGCAGCAATAAGGACAAACACTAAGCCTACAACAGCAACAACTCTCTCCGAGCTGATTCTGTTCTTATTCATAGTATTCTATTATAGCAGAAAATTGGAATTTTCTCAAATGAATTATGCATTATTCAGCTTTGCAAATAGCAGAAGCAGCGTTTTCTCCGTCCATTGCAGAAGATACAATTCCTCCTGAATAACCGGCCCCTTCTCCAGCAGGATACAAACCTGAAAGTTCCGTACACTCATAAGTCTCTTTATTTCTGAGAATTCTGACAGGTGTACTTGTTCGGGTTTCAGGTGCAATCATAAGCGCATCTTTACAGATAAAACCATGCATGTTTTTATCATTGTCTACAAAACCTTTTTTCAAACGGTCACTGATATTTGAAGGCAGCCATT
>JAEEXX010000167.1 GCA_016287985.1 Candidatus Gastranaerophilales bacterium | reverse complement strand
AGTATTCATTAATAAATAATTTAACAGGCAGGGTTATTGTTAACCAAGATATTATGGATGCATATGAACAATACCCAAATGATGCATACTCGTTTGCATGGTATTCGTTGGGATTTGATGCAAACTTTAACTGGGGAGCCAGCGGCCCTTACGGTTGTTCTTCAACTACGGAATCGGGTCAGTCAGTCGGTATAGGTTGGAGCCAATTTGGGATTGACGAAACACTGAATCCCCCATGTGGTTTTAAACATACTCCTGGAAATGACGACTTATTTATGACAGAAGCTGAATATGTTGTGTTCGAAAAACACTATAATGACCCAGGACAAGGTGATACTGCAATGATAAACGCATATGATGCTTTGATTCAAGCTGAACAAAGCGGTGAGTCTCAAGGAGTTTTAACGGAATTATTAAATAAATTCAGAGCTGCGCTGTACGGAAATGCGGAAATTGCGCAAGAAATAACTGATGCAATGTGTGCAAATAAGAATGATTATAATAGCTTTGTAAATAACAATTACAGTGTTGACCCGGGTTTACCTACCGATTGGAATGAAATAAAACGTGAGTTTGAATTCTATATTTCATTGTTCAATCAAATAAAAGAAGCCGGTGGCTGTGAAACAATAGATTCACAATATCAATCCGGTGAGGATGGTAATTTATGGCTTACAAATATGCTTTCATCAGGTTTGGTATCAATTTATATGATGGATCCTAACTCAAAAACAACAGCTCACGAATGGATTGAAACAAGTGTAGCAACAAGCATAGGTAATAATTATTTGCAGGAAGTTTCTGACGAAAAAGCTGTAAAGAAAGCTGAAGCAGAATACGAACACGATTTGAAAATAATAGACAGAAAAGAATCTAAACTTGATACAGAACTTAAAAAATTGGAGACAGAAGAGAATGCATATAAAACAGAATTGGATAGTATTAAGCAAATAATAAAAGACAATACCGACAGAACATTCGGTATATTCTCATAGATGTAAGAAGATTAACCAAAAGAGGAAGGTTCCTCAATTCCAACTACCTTTTTCCTTTTTCCTTATCTTTAGCCGCTTGAAACCACAAGCGGTTTTTTTTATTCAAAATAAAATCCGTCTTCTTTCATTCTGCGGAAAACTTCGTGGATTTGTTCTTCCGGACATACAATCGATACTCTGACAAATCCCTTTCCGTATTCACCGAATCCGTCCCCCGGTACTACTACTATCCCTGATTTTTGTAGTAAATCATCTGCGAAATCAACAGCATTTTTATATCTTGGAGGTATTGGAAGCCACAAATAAAAAGTCGCATCAGGAATATTAAAATTTTTCCAACCCAGTTCCTTAAGTCCATTTACAAATAGAGCTTGATGATTCTTGTACATTAAGTTAGATTTTTTAATATATTCATCTCCCTCAGCAGAATTCAAAATCTCTGCACCGGCTTTTTGAAAAGCTTTAAATATTCCTGAATCTATGGATGACTTGAGTTTTCCAAACATTTTAACAGCTTCCGAATTTCCGCAGACCCAGCCCAATCTCCAGCCTGTCATTGCGTAGGGTTTTGAAAAACTAAAGAATTCTACGGCAATATCTTTTGCTCCGTCAATCTGAAAAATGCTTGCAGGTTTTAATTCGGGCTTAAAATACATGTCGGTATAAGCAGCATCTGAAATTAGTAATATGTTGTGCTTTTTACAAAAATCAACAACAGATTTTAAATAATTCAATGTTGCTGTTGCACCCAAAGGGTTGTTCGGATAATTAATTATCAGAGCTTTCACTTTATCTGGATTATTCCCTTCACTAACCAGCTTTTCAAAAACTGTCTCAATATTCGGCATGTAATTATCTTCCGCCACTAAAGGTACCGAATACGATTTACCCCCTGATACTTTTACCATTTCTTTATATGAAGCATAACCGGGGTCGGGAATCATAATTATTTCTTTTTCGCTGGGATTTTTTGACGGATTAATAATTGCTCTTATTAGGTTCGCCAACCCTTCTTTTGAACCGATTAGGGAAAAAATTTCTGTATCCGGATTTAAATCGACCCCGAATCTGGTTTTCATTCTTTTTGCACAAGCTTCTCTAAAATATTTTTCTCCTTTTGAGGTTGAATATGTATGAATGCCTTTTTCTTCAACGGCATTTTGTAATGCTTTAATAACACCTTCCGGCGGCATTTGAGTTGGTGCGCCCATTGAGAGTGAGATTGGAGTTCTGTTTTTAGCAGTTAATTCGGGAGTAAGCTTTGCAACAGTATCCTTGATACGAAACATTATGTAAGTTTCCATATTTTGAACATAGTCATTAAAAAATTCCTGCATTGCCACTCTCCCATCATTTTCATATTTTCGGCTTACTTATTATATCAAGTTAATTTAATAAAAGTCAATAAAATCGGAATGGTTTTTTATTAAATTCTTTACATACTCAACATTTCGTGCTACCCTTTGTTTGTAATTATAAAGGAGTATTATTTTATGCGTACAATCCCGATTATTAGCAGCTTAATTAAAACCCCCGGAGTGCTTAGTAAAATTTTTAAATGCAGAAATTTCTCTTCAATGCATTCTTACACAACTGATAATTTTGTGCTAAAAAATCCAGAACTTATTGAAAAGCGCAGAGCTGTAGTTAAATATCTTAACCGGACAGATTTTTCGTCGTCGGAAATAATTACAGACAGAATTGGTGATTATTTGCTGCGCAATCTTTATGATAACAAGGTTGGTGAACTTCTTGATTTATGCGGTGATGACTTGGGTAAAATAGATCAATCGCTCGGTTTATACGGACTTGCTGAGTATGCAGAAGTAAAACCTGAAATGATAATAAAAAACAGAGATCCGAAAATTAAAGAAGGCAGATACAGCAAAGACTCAACATTTCGTGAGAGTTTATATTGGTACCTTCTTTGCAATGAGAATACTAATTTAAATGATTTGGACTCCAGATTTGGTAAAATGGGTGAAAGTTTATACGAAGATTTATCGATGCTTGGTTTTGTAAAAACAGGGTATAAATTTAAATTAACGGATTCAGGGAAAAAATACCTGCCCGATCACTTGGTCGTAATGCAATCTAAAGTAGTTAAAGAAGATTTTGAAGCTCTTTTCGGAGAGGAAATTTAATAATATTGATTCATAAATATTTTGTTGCAGATTGTTGTGGTCAGTGTTATAATGCAGGAAAATATGTGTGTCTTATTGTACGGAATATGATTATGCGTGTAAATCCAATTATCACAAGGGTGAATTACTATAATAGCAGTAAACTAATTTTTGGTGCCAATA
>JAEEXX010000166.1 GCA_016287985.1 Candidatus Gastranaerophilales bacterium | reverse complement strand
TCACGGAAAAGGAACTGTAATTTCAGACCCCTGTCCGGATTGCAAAGGGCTAGGTAGAAAAGATGTCGAAAAAAAATTGGAACTGAAAATACCGGCTGGAGTGGATAACGGTTCAAAAATGCGGTTATCCCATGAAGGAGATTCTGGTGTAAATGGCGGTATTGCAGGTGATTTGTATATAGTTATACATGTAAAACCGTCTGAATATTACAAACGTGACGGAATAAATGTTTTTACGAATTTGGAAATAACACCTGCACAAGCTGTATTAGGTGATTCAATACCGATTAAAACCCTAGATGGTGAAAAAAATGTTTCTATACCGGCAGGAATTCAAAATGATGAAATTGTCAAAATTAAAGGTGCCGGGGTTCCAAATATTTCAAAACCGTCCGTGCGAGGTGACCATGTTGTTGTGATTAGTGTTAAAACACCGACTCACATTTCAAACGAAGAAAAACAGCTTTATCAAAAACTTTATAGCATTGAATCTTCAAGGCAAATGAATAATGGTGGTGTTAAAGAAAAGATTAAAGGTGTTTTTAAATAACCCTTGTTGTGATAAAATTATTGGGTAAGAATTTAATATTTGGAGAAATATAGTGCGTAAAATACTGATTCTGCTTGTAATTGTGATATTTTCAACTCTTTCGTCATATGCTGCAAAAGTTCCCGACGATGTAGTTGAATATATTAAAACAAATATTCACGGTGCAGATGTGAGATTTGACGGAGTTGTAATATTCCCGGATAATACAGTATATTTACCGCTCTTCCCTTCTCTGTTTTCGGATGTTAATGTATTAAAGATTAAAGAATCGATACCGGAACATCGGGAATTATGGCAAAAGCCTGATGTGGTAATTTTTAATAACGATTTTGTGTTGCTTAAAGTTTTACCGGCTGAAAATGGTAAAAAGACGGTTTTGCATATGCAAAATCCGCCATTACAAGTAAGAACAGGATTACTTCCTCAAGAAATGCTTGTTCCTTCGGGTTTAATTTTGCCGGAAAACTTAAAGGGTATTATTGGAAATTTAAATGTTGACGTTAAAAAAGAAGATATAATCAAGCAAAATGTAAAAGAAAGTTTTGAAGAATTTTTGACTGAAAGAAATAAAATCGGTTTGCAGAGCTTGATTACTCAGTTAAACGGAAAAAAAGTTTATATTTCTACAAATTATTCTAAGAACATTCAGGTCTTGGATCCGGCAAAAAGTTCACCTGAATACTCTTTGGCGCAAAGGTCTATTCCTATAAACTTAGAACTTGTTAATGATGGCAAGTTTATGCTGGTCACATCTTATGAAAGGCCCTATATAGATGTGGTTTCAATAGCCGATTCTCGTTATATAAAACAGATTTCTTTAGGAACGAATCCTGACGAAATCGTTGTAGATGAAGAAAATAAGCTGGCATATATAACGGCGCCATCATCGTCTCTTATCGTTGTTTTAGACTTAAAGGACATGTCTATAAAACAAAAGATACGTGTTAATGGGTATTGTGAAAAACTTTTATACGCAGGTGACAAAATATTCTATGTAGATAAGAAGAAAGGTACCGTCTGGGCAATAGAGGTTGATAATAAGTATGCATTAAGAAATGTCGGAACTATACCTAACGCATCGGCTCTAATGTTTGCGGATAATAAACTTTATGTCGCAAGCCGAACAAAAAGCAGAGTTGCCGTAATTGATTATAGTACACTGGGGCTTGAGAGGGAGTTTTCTGTTTCTAATAAACCTGTCAGTATGCTTATGCATAATGGAATTATCTATCTTTTATGTGCACAAAATAACGTAATCCAGTGTATAGACACTAATACAGGAAATATTGTTAAAGAGATCGGGCTTGTTCCTGATGGTTTTTCAACGAGAATAAATAAAGTTTTAGGAACTAATTTGGCAGTTGTTGCTGATGTAAAAAGCAATAGTTACTCAATCATTGATTTGGATAAAGGTATGTTGCTGAAAACGTATTATGTAAATATTCCTGTAAAAGATGTTAAGATTACTAACCGAGTAAATCTGTTTGATTAGGTCTGGCTATAATGGATATTTTGTTTGATAAAATAACCACTGAAACTTTAAACAGCCTGGAATTAACGCAGAAAGAATTTTGGAATGTTTCAAGGACAACCGGATTGCTTCTAAATACTTTTGTCAAAATGAAAAATTCGCAATCTGTGCTTGAAATAGGTACCTCAAACGGATATTCCGGATTATGGATTTCGAAAGCGCTTAAACAGACTGGCGGAAGGTTAACTACTATTGAATATTTTGATAAAAGACAGTCTATTGCCATGGAAAATTTTAAAAAATGCGGAGTATTTGATATAGTAAGAACTTTACAAGGTTCAGCAATTAAAGTTTTGGCAGCATTGAGTCCTGATGAGAAATTCGACTTTGTGTTTATTGATGCCAATAAGTCCGAATACGTTCAATATTTTGAATTAATTAAACCGCATTTAACGGGAAATGCTTTGATTGCAGCTGACAATATTACTACACATCCCGAAAAAGTACAAACATTTATCGATGCAGTAGATGCTGATGATGACTTTCAGTACACAATTCTTGATATTCCCGGTGGACTTTTGATTGCTTACAAAGAGTAGTTTTAAAAATAAATGATAAATGATAAAATTCAATAAAATTAATAATCTACACGGCCTCGAGATTTCAAAAATTCTCTGATTTCGTTTAGAGAAAATTGTATAATTCTTGTTATTCTTGACGGAGACAAACCTACCATGACAGCAATATCTTTTGCCTGCATGTTTCTGTAAAAACGATATTCAACAACAGTTCTTTCTTTCTGCGGAAGTTTTGCAATAGCTTGTTTAATAAGCTTGCTCATTTCAATAATTTCGGCTTTTTCGTCGGGCATTGCTGAGGGATCTTTTATAAAATCAAATGGCGATGCATTTTCTGAAGCAGCGGCGGCCAACCCATCAATAGACAAGATTGTTTCATAAACCGCTTCACGAACCTTTGCCGGTGAAATTGAAAATCCCATATCATCCGTATCATCGATATCATTGTCATCCATCGGGACGGACATTGTATCGTCGGAATCTTCGTTTTTATGTTTTAAAGTATACCATTTATATCTGTGGCGTAACTCGTTTCTTATGGCCCAACGAACGGCAGTTCCTATATATGCTTCATTATAGCGTTCAAGCTGTTCTTCTGTTTTGTTTTTTATTAACATTTGAACCGCAATAATACCTATACTAACCAATTCTTCATATTCAATCATATGGTTAGGTATACGTTTATGCTCTACTCTTGCTATCTTTTGTACAATACCGAGGTATTGTGTAACTAAAGTTTTCTCATCCATCATGTTAGAAAATAACCTTATTTAATATTACCTT
>JAEEXX010000165.1 GCA_016287985.1 Candidatus Gastranaerophilales bacterium | reverse complement strand
CATCTGAATTTATACATTTTTCAAGAATAGGCTTTATATCATCTTTTATAGCACAAATTCCGTTTGTTGTGCTCCCTTTTCTTTGGCAGGCAAAGCAGCTTCGACAGCCTAAAAAATTGTAATCATAAAGATTAAAATACTCTGTTTCCGCACCAACTGCTTCAGCGCCTTTTTGTGCTTCAAGTAATAATTTTGCTGTGTTAAAATTCTTTCTCGGCGAGCCGTTCAAAATAATAACTTTCTTCATTTTTACTCCTTTACTTTCCTTATTAATTAAGATTTGCCATAATCTAATGATATCATAAATAAAGTCTTTAAAATTTCATAATTGTTTGATTCTTTAAAAAAACATAATTTATCTGAATTTGATAAAAAGTTTGAACAAGATATAAATTATTAACTTTATGGCATTAAAATATTAAGTTTTGTAACAAATTAATCCTTTTGTGAAATTGAATATTATTTAAATACTTTATATATATGTAAGATTTATTTAAAGGTATAAAAAGATGGCTAACACAGCAGCATTATTGGTGCACTTATTAACAATTAAACGCAGCATTATTGAAGATACCAATATGCAGGTTTTTTATTCAAATAAATTAGATGCGAATTCAGCTAAGCTTGCTGTGCAGACAAAAGCCGAAACAAAATGGCAAAAAGCTTATGATGATTTTATGGATCCGAGTAAAAAAATAAATAAATACGGATTCAATTATGATAAAGACACAACAAGAACAGAAGCTGTTGCTGAACAATATGCGCAGGCTGCAGCCAAAGAATATGACAAAGAGTTAATGCTTGAGCTTGAAGAGCTTGATATACAATACGATACAATGAAATCATACTACGACACAATGCATCAAAAAGAAAATGCAGACAAAGATGCTGTAGAACAAGCCGTTGAAAAAGCAGCAAGTGACACAGGCAGACTGGGAAGCTAGTAAATGACTAATACACCTTTGAAGCATTATACATGAGAGAAGCAATGGTCATAGGACCAACCCCGCCTGGTACAGGAGATATATATCCAACAGATTTTGAAACGTAATCAAAATCAACATCACCGGTAAGTTTGCCGTCGGAATCCCTATAAATACCGACGTCAACAACAACAGAATTTTTCTTAACCATCTTACATCTTACAATTTTTTTACCTACCGCAGATACTAAGATATCGGCGGTTTTTATTTTGTCATCAAGGTCTTTGGTATGAGAATGACAAACCGTGACAGTTGCATTTCTTTTCAAAAACATTTGTGCCATTGGTTTTCCCACAATATTGGAGCGTCCGATTATAACAACATTCTTACCCTCAATAGGTATTTTGTATTCATCAAGAAGCATCAAAACCCCTTGCGGTGTTGCAGGGTAAAAATAGGGTTCCATTCCTATTGCAAGTTTTCCTGTATTTTCTGGCGTAAATCCGTCAACATCTTTCATAGGAGATATTGCCTCAATAACTTTGAATTTATCTATGTGCTCCGGTAATGGCAATTGAACCATTATACCGGTAACATCAACTCTGTCATTCAGCTCTTTGATTTTGTCCAGAAGTTCTTCTTCCTCTACTGATTCGGGAAGTTCAATAACCGTAGAACGGATTCCTGCCTGCCAAGCAGCCTTTTGTTTATTTTTTACATATATTTTGCTGGCGGAATCCTCGCCTACAAGAATTACTGCAAGATGCGGTTTTTTATCAGATTTTGAAACAATCTCTCTAACTTCCTGTAAAATCTTTTGTGATACAGATTTCCCGTCAAGTATTATCATAAATCATTCTCCTGAGGAAGATTCAACCTAAAATAAAACTGGTTAACAGCATCCGTTACCAAATCTGATTCTCTGGAAATTGAACCTTCCGACAAATTTGTATCAATAGGTATCGCTCCGAGAATTTCCATATCTGACTCTTTAGCGAGTTTGTAAATATCTGTCATATCCGTATCTTTAGCCTTATTCATAATGATTCCCATTTGACCACCGACCGAATATTTATGAGAATATTCATTAATTCTGCACGCAAGAATAACAGATTCAATCGTAGGATTGGCAACAACAATAGTTTGATCAATATCTGTATCAACAAGTTGAATCAAATATTTTAAATCAAATTCACAATCAAAAATAACGAAATCATATCTTTCTATTAATTTTTGAAGAGCGCTGTTAATCTGCTCTGTAACAGGGCACCTGCAATCTTTTACACCGCAAAGCCAGGATACAATAATATCAACGTTATCTGCTAACGGAACAATGATATCTTCCAGCGCCCAATCGATATATTCCTGTTTTGTCATATGCTGAGGAATACCGGTTTTATATTCATGCTTCCCGCTTCTTATACCATAAATAGTATTTCTTATATCTTTACCAAATGAATGACCAAGTTCACCGGATAAATCATTATCAAATAATAGTATAGATTTATCCGGAAATTTTTGTTTTAATATATTCAAAAAAGCTTTGCAGATTGTAGTTTTTCCACTTCCGCTTTTTCCAGTTACGGCAATTTTTACAGTCAATATCCAATCCTCTCACTGTTATGATAATAACATAAATATCAACAAAATATACATTTTGTTGTATTAAATATTTCTATCTTCCCTAGGAAGAGATGTCCCGAAGGGACAGAGAGGGTAGTATTAATATTCTTTTTTACTTGTACTTTCTCTTTTCTTTATTTCGGAAGCAAAGAAAAGAGAAAGTACGAAAGAGAAAAGAAAACACCGAATTGTTTTCTACATACTCGCTGCGCTCGGCTGTGGCTTTCTTTCGGCTGCGCCGAATCTTTCCTGCTCGATAGAGTGGTTTTTGTTACACATTTGCAATTTATACCGAGTTCGTGCAAACGAAGTTTGCGGTAGAACTCGTAAATGTGTCGGCTATGCCGACAACAGCCATTCAATCCATGCCTGCTTGGCATTGTGATTATCCATTTAATTGCATGTTTTTCTTTTTCTTTCTTCGCCGTTCTTTCCTTTTCTTTTGATTGCAAAAAAGAAAAAGAAAGAACGGTATAGATAAAGTAATAAAAGAACATATAACAAAATGTATATTTTGTTGTATTTGAACAATTATTTCTTGACTTAGTAAAAAAAATTATTATTAATATATCGGACTCCCTCAATCGAATGATTTTACCATAATTTATTAAAGTTAATGAATGAAATTGTCGATTACTATGGGAGAAGTAATGAGGTATAAATCATGCAAATAAACGGCGGCATAAGATATTGTGAACAAGGTATGAAATCTTCAATTCGGGCAATGCACGTACAAAGCGAAATTATCGGAATGATAAACGAAAATGTTGCAGGGTTCGATAAGGTCGGTTTTCAAAGAAGAGAACCTGTCGTATCATCATTCACAGAATACTTGGGTA
>JAEEXX010000164.1 GCA_016287985.1 Candidatus Gastranaerophilales bacterium | reverse complement strand
AATGAGTTGGATGATTTAAGTGCAAGACGCATAGCAGTATTAGAAAAGGTATTTAGTCGTCTTAGTGATCTAGAGCAAAATATTTTAAATCTGAGGTTAGGACTTAAAAATAATGAACGTCCAAAATCTTTAAGGGAAGTTGCTGAAATTTACGGTTATTCTATAAGAAAAGTTTCTAATATTGAAAAGAATGCTTTAATGTTTTTAAAAGCACACTGTATTCTGATAAGTTAATGTATCTTATTTTACGTTAAAATAACTCTTGAAAATACTTCCACATCAATATTATCGAAAGTATTTTCAAAGAAAAATGCTGCGCTGGCAACCATTGAAGCATTATCCGTACAGTACTTCATCTGAGGTGCAAATACTTTGTATCCTTCGTTTTCCAATGAAAATATTTTCTTTCTGATTTCTGAATTTGCGGCTACTCCGCCCGCCAAAACGACTTGCTTATATCCTCTTTCTTCTGCCGCTCGTTTAACTTTTTTATAGAGCGTTGACGATACACATTCCTGAAAACTTGCACAGATGTCTTTGACGGGAAGCTCTTTCCCGTCAAAACTTTTTACCAATCTTAAAACTGCGGTTTTAAGCCCGCTGAAGCTAAAATTATACCCGTCAACTTTCCCTTCTGGAAGTTTATATGCGAACGGATTACCTTCTTGGGCCATTTTATCAAGTTTTGGGCCTCCGGGGTATGGCAAACCTATTAATCTTGCGACTTTGTCATAGGCTTCCCCTACAGCATCATCAATAGTTTCACCTATTATTTCTATATCAGAATAAGATTTCATTTCAATTATTTGAGTATGCCCTCCGCTTACTAAAAGAGCTATAAAAGGCGGTTTTAAATCCGTATCAATAAAGTTTGCCGCTAAGTGAGCATTTAAATGGTTTATTCCTATAAACGGTTTATCGTAAGCCAAGGCCAAAGACTTTGCTGCATTCATCCCGACGAGCAGACATCCGACAAGTCCCGGACCAACCGTTCCTGCAAAGGCTGAAATATCTTCTCCTTTTACATTAGCTTGCTTAAATGCCTCATCCACAACGACATTTACTGCTTCCAAGTGCATTCTTGCTGCAATTTCCGGAATAACTCCTCCATATTCCTCGTGTGTTTTTATTTGAGAAGCCACAACATTGGCGAGCACTTCTCTTCCGCCCTTGACTATTGCACAAGCTGTTTCATCGCAGCTGGATTCAAGTGCCATAATGAGCGAATTATTGTCAATTGTAACAGGTTTGTTACTAAATAATGTATTTTTAATCTTGTTCATATTAGTATTATATTACAAAGTGAATAAGAGAATAAGTGAATAAGTGAATAAGTTCGTTTTAATATTCCTTATTTTAAAATTTGTTTATTCATATGTTAAGAATAAGGAGTATTTTATGCAAGTACAATCAATTCAAACAATAAACGATTGTTGCAAACCTTGTTTTAACGCAAAATTTATTGATGACCATAACGGATATATCCGCACTGCTTGTAATAAGGCAAACGTAACAAAAAAATTAAAGGAAAATATTAACACCTTTTCCAAACTATTTCCGCAAACTCAATTAGAAATTCTGGATGTTATGAAAAATGATATTACGTCAGATTACATGTATTGCGTCTATAATCATACTACTGGTAAGGCACAGTATATGGGTTTACAGTATGATATTAGACATAAAAATGCTTTAGATAGATTGTTATCAAAACTGATTATTAAAATGAAAAATGAGAATGATTTCTTTTGCTTATCAATACTTGGCGATTTTATAGAAGGTTTTAAAATAAAAAAATAATATGAAAGGATATAAATTATGCAAGTACAATCAATTCAAACAACAAACAACTGTCGCAAACCTTGTTTTAAGGCGTATTTTGTAAATGATGCAGCAGGAAACTTTAGGAACTTGTGGATAACTGCAAGGGTTGACAAAAAATTAGAACAGAAAATAGAATCTTTTGCAAGTAAGTATAAGAAACATGGTTTAGAAATAATCGGGGTTAATAATCGTACGGGCTATGTAGGTACAGGTCATGATAGAGCACCTGTACCCGGAACCGATTACATGCTTTTTAATCACTATAACGGACAAACCTCTGAATATTTCATTGCTTCCCTTGCTACCGAAAGATTAGCTTTCCTGTTAGATAATATTAACAAAGATGAAAAATTGTTTAGGGATGATTATACTGCTAAACCATATCGATATTTAACAGGGCGGGAAGAACCGCAGGGATTTGGAGTAAAATAAGGGTCAGATAATGGTAAAATTCTTAGGTAAAGCAAGGGGTTAATATAACGGACAATGGTTAAATTCCTGGATAAAGCTAAAATTAGAGTAATTTCAGGCCATGGCGGGAACGGCATGGTCGCTTGGCGCAGAGAAAAATATGTCGATAAAGGCGGTCCCGCCGGCGGCGACGGCGGAAGCGGAGGGGATATATATTTTATCGCTGACGAAAATATGTCTACACTTTTGGATTTCAAAATTAAGTCTGTTTATAAAGCCGAATCAGGAGAAAATGGCGGTATTAAAGGAATGCACGGTGCTTGTGCTAAGAATTTATTTATAAGAGTCCCACTCGGAACTCTTGTCAGAGATACTAAAACGGGAAAACTAATCGCAGATATGACCGAGCACGACCAAAAAGTACTGATAGCCAAAGGCGGAAGAGGTGGAAGAGGTAATGCACGTTTTGCAACAGCACAAAAAAGAGCTCCCCAATTTTGCGAACCCGGAGAACCAGGTATTGAACGAATCTTAGAATTAGAATTGAAACTTATTGCTGATGTGGGACTTTTGGGAATGCCCAATGCAGGGAAATCAACATTCATAAGCGCTGTTTCTTCTGCAAAACCCAAAATTGCGGATTATCCCTTTACAACACTTGTTCCGAACCTGGGAGTCGTTAAAAAATCTGACGGAAGCTCTTACGTAATAGCTGATATTCCGGGATTAATTGAGGGTGCGTCAGAAGGTGTCGGCTTGGGACACGAATTTTTACGACATGTTGAAAGGTGCCGATTCTTGATTCATATTGTTGATTTAACTGCCGAAAATCCTATGCAAAATTATAAAATAATCAATGAAGAACTGCGTAAACACTCGGAAAAGCTGGCAAACTTGTTCCAAATTGTAGTTTTGAATAAAACAGATGCATTATCTGATGAAGAAACGGATAAATATATAGCTGAATTTGAAAAAGTTTCCGAAAATGTTTATCCAATTTCTGCAGTAACTAGACAAGGGTTAGAGAAACTTTTATATTATGTAGAAAAGAAGGTTGACGAAATCCCTAAACCAGTATTTGATATTGATATAGATGAGGACTTTGAAGCATATAATAATGATGACAGCTCTTTTGAAATTTTGCAGCTTGGAAAAGATGCATATATGGTTCAGGGAGGCAAATTAA
>JAEEXX010000026.1 GCA_016287985.1 Candidatus Gastranaerophilales bacterium | reverse complement strand
GTTTTGGCAGTAGCGGGTGAAAGCTGAAATACTCCTACATGTCCGCCGTAACCCCTTGCATCTTGTCTAAAACCTGACTCAGTTTTTGCTATGCTTAATACAATTGCCGGTTCAACTCCCATTTCATTAGCTTGTTTAATAATATTTTGTTTTACGGCTTCCGTTGTGTTTGCAAAAACAGTACATATTAAACAAAAGACAATACTTATGGACAAGAATCCTCTTAATATAAATTTTTTCAATGTGAACTCCCCTTTAATAAATCACCACTTATTATAGAGATATTTTATCATGTTTCAAGAAATTTTAGAAATTACATAAATGGCTAAAATATTAAAATTTTTTTAAATGTGCATAAGAAGCATCCATAGCTTTTTTACCGAGCTTTCCGAAATCTATTGTATACATTGTACTTTCACCAATCTGTATAACGTCAGTAATATGCCCTACACCTAATTTTTCATGGAAAACTCTTTCTCCGACGTTAAAATAATATTGTGTTGCTGTAGATTGAAGTTCTTTTAGTTTTTCTGAGGCTTCTTTCTGTTCCTTAATTTGTCGGTTTCGTTCTTCTATTTGCTTTTTTATCTTATTATTTTCAAAAAATGCTTTTAATTTTTCTTCTTCTTTTTCTTTATTAATTGGATTTTTCTTTATAAAAGCTTTTGCAGGGGTACGCTGAACCACTTCTGTAGTTTTGCTTCCCAATGTATTGTATTTTTTTATTGAAGGCGCAACAAAATTCTTTCCAAATCCTGTTCCGTTTTTGATTTGTTCATCATTGGAACGAGAATATGCATTACTGCTGCCGTGGTTGTTATATTTCTCTTCGCTATATTTCCCCCTTACACTTTTTACAGCACTTGTAAATGTGCTTCTGGAAGAATATTCGTTTTCCGTAGATTCTTCTGCATCAAGTAAATTTGCAGGGATTTCATCAATAAATCTGCTGGGAGAATAGTATTTGTACTCGCCCCACATCTGACGACGTTTTGCAGTAGTTAAATACAATTTTTCCTGTGCTCTTGTTATTCCAACATACATAAGTCTGCGTTCTTCTTCAAGTTCAGAAGGTATATTCATGGTTCTTGCAGACGGAAAAATTCCTTCATCACATCCCGCAATATAGATTATTGGAAATTCCAAACCTTTTGATGAATGTAAAGTCATAAGGGTAACATTATTTGCGATTTCATCCATTCCGTCAATATCTGAAACCAATGATACTTGTACTAAAAATTCCCCTAAAGAGTTATTAATGTCTTCAGGTTCAAATTCATTTGCAACGTTCACCAATTCCTGCAGGTTTTCAATACGAGTTTGATCTTCGTCTGTACCGGATATTTGTAATTCATGCAAATACCCGCTTCGTTCAAGAACCAAACCCAAAAATTCAGGCAAATTATATTTTAATTGGGCATCTTGAAATTTAATTATTAAATCAGCAAAGTTTTTGAGCTTTGAGGTTGTACCTGATTTAAGTTCGGTAATATTTTCTGCTTCAAGGATAGCTTTGAATAAGCTTATATCCTGCTTATCTGCGTAGTCTTGCAGGTGTTTAAGAGTAGCTTCTCCGATTGCACGTTTCGGAACATTTATTATTCTGCGCAAAGACTGAGAATCATCAACATTATAAATCAATTTTAAATAGGCAATCGCATCTTTAATTTCTTTACGGTCATAGAATTTCAGCCCGCCATATATTCTGTAAGGTACTCCTTGTGCAATAAGAGCTTCTTCCAACGCACGTGACTGAGCATTTGTTCTGTATAAAATTGCAAATTGATTATAATTTTCGGAAGTAGAAACGATGGAATTTACTATATAATTAGCTTCGTCGGCCTCGTCTTGGGCTTCGTAGTAAGTAATTTTCTCCCCATCCCCCTTTTGCGAATATAAAATCTTGTCAACACGCTCTTCATTGTTCTCTATTACAGAATTTGCAGCATTTAATATATTTGATGTCGAACGATAATTTTGTTCAAGTTTAACGATTTTAGCATTAGGAAAATCCTTTTGAAAATTCAAGATAATTCTAAAATCTGCGCCACGCCAGCTGTATATTGATTGGTCAACATCTCCGACAACGCACAGTGAACGCTCCGGTGATGGTGTATATGGTTCTAAGTTGGTATATAAAGCATTTACGAGTTTATATTGCGCCAAATTTGTATCCTGATATTCATCTACAAGGATATGATGGAATTTTTCGTGATATTTCTTTCTCACATCAGGATTTTGTTCTAAAAGTTTAACCGTAAGCAAAAGCATATCGTCAAAATCAATGGCGTTATTATTGTTTAGGGTATTTTCGTATGCTTCAAATACTTTGGCAATATTTTGTGATTTGAAATCTTTAGCAAATGTTGCGAAGCTAAATGCATCTTGCATTTTGTTTTTTGCATTTGAAATAACCGCTTTTATCAGTTTTGGTGCATAAATTTTATCGTCAAGGTTAAGTTTTTTAATACATTGTTTTATTACAGCCAAAGAATCTGTTTCGTCATAAATTGTAAAATTTTTATCCAGTTTCTTGCCGGATTGGAATGAATAATTTTCGATATCCTGCCTTAGAATCCTTCCGCAAATACTGTGAAAAGTACCAACCCACATATATTTTACGGAATTTTCACCTAAAATTGAGGAAAGTCTTTCTTTCATTTCTTTAGCTGCTTTATTGGTAAATGTTACAGCCAGAAACCTTCCTGAAATTGCACCTTGTTGTATCATATATGCGATACGTGTTGTTAAAACTCTTGTTTTTCCGCTTCCGGCACCGGCAAGAATAAGCAAAGCACCTTCTGTTGTCGTAGCAGCATCACGCTGTTCAGTGTTAAGCTTTTCTAAAATATTTTCCATTCCCTATTCCCAAATGTCTGATTTTATGGTATTATAATTCAGCATACACAAAATAAATAATATTTGCAATGAATAAAAGGGTGGTAAAATGACTGAGATTTTGGATTCTTTAGATGATGAGAAACAGCAATCCTCAATAATGGTGCCTGTAGGTGATGATATGGATGTAGCGGATAGTTCTCCGGATACTGTTGATGAGTTGGCGATGGAACTTGCCACAATTAAGCAGCCGGCTAAAAGGATTGCGATTATTGGGTCAAGAAATCTTGCAATAACCCACCAGCAGATGATTGAAACTCTTGCAACAGCTCTTGTTATGCAAGGTAATACAATTATTACTTCAGGTGGTTCATCAGGAACTAATGCTGCAGCTATACGTGGTGCAATGAAGTCGAATCCTGATAAATTAAAAGTTATCTTACCTCAAACAATAGGTCAACAGCCATCTGACGTGCAAGATCAACTTATTGGTGTCCCAAATATAGTTGAGCACTCTGACAGAGCTATGATGACACTTGCTGATGCTTCAAGAGTTTGTAACAGAGAAATTATTGATGATTGTAATCAAATGATTTGTTTCTTATCTCATACGAGTAAAACTCTTCATGGTGCAGTTGAGTATGCTGAAGAAAATCACAAAGTTGTTACCGTATTTTATTTAGATTAATTTGGATTTGAACTATGGATTTAATAAAAAAACTCACAGGGAAAAATCCTTCTGAGTACGAACCCGTTGCTAAAAATATGATTAATAATTCTGATATAGAATTATTTACCAAACTTGTTGAGCAAGACGATTTTTTGTTTGATTTTATAAAAGATAATGTTGCAAAAAGAATTCAGAGAGCATGCAATAAGGACAATTATCTAAATTTATTAAATTTTTTAAATGTTTATTCGCCTTCTTATGATACAGTGATTGCTCAGGTTTTGCATGAATTCGGTAAAGAAGCAATTTTTGTAAGACTAAAAGACTTGTTTATGAACGGCAGTAATGCTCAAAAAGCCTATGCCGTTAAGTATTTTACCTTTGCTGATTCTGAAAAAGTCATAGAACTTCTTCCTCAAATCAGAAAAACTGCGAAATCAGAATACGAACCTCTGGTTATAAATTCTATTGAGGTTTTAGCTGCATTAAATGATGAGATTTCAAAAAATGAAGCAATACAAAAACTAAATTCTGATGATGAATTTGAAAAATATAATGCTGTAAAGTTTCTTGTAGCTTATGGCGCAAAGGATGTTTTGAATAAAATCATAGATGTTATGAAAAATACAAGCTTTTCTGAAAATATCGCCGCAGAAATTCCTTATCTGATTCCTTTGAATGAACTTTTGGAAACAGATTATGAAAACGGACTTTTGGTTTTAGCAAATATTATAAATGCAATTCCGGAAATAATTACCCTGTCATCAGCATGCGGATATGATTTAATAAATGCTTTTGAATATATTTTGACAAAACCTTTGGATAGTTCTGCTGCCGTTGTTTTAAGAATGGCAAAAGATAAGTTTAAAGAACTGACTGAAAATGATGAATATCTTTTTGATTCTGATAAAAATACAAAAGATGAGGTCAAAGCAATAAACGATATACTGCAAAAACTTAATTCATCAAAATTGAATAGCCTTCTTTATGATGAATTGTATGAAGGTAGCGACTTTGTTTTCTTTGCGCTGGATTATGTAGACGAGATTGAAGAGTTGGAAACCTTACTTGAAGGTCAGAATCAGACTTTGATTTTAAAAGTGCTTTCCATAATAAAAGAAAAAGGACTGCTGGATTCTAAACATAAAGAGATTGCGCTTAATAACATAACAAATTCCGATATCAGAAATATTGTTGATGTTATGTAATGTCCTTGTTTATAAAGGTTCAAAGTTAAAAATCCAATAGTGGATTTATGTCAACATTCATATAACACCATAATTCCAATATTTTTAAGTGAGGTCTCTTTATTCATACTTATAAGTATATAAATATTAATTTATAAATTATACAAGTGGCGTTTTATGAAAACTCACATTACTTATTAATTTTTAAAGTATAATAAATTTATGATTTATTTGGACGCAGGTACAACTTATTCAAAAATAATCAGTGATAAAGCGTGTTTTGATAATGACTTTTTGGTTAAAAAGCACAACAATCTGAATTACTATATTATTCCGTCAGGCATGGTTAAAACTATGGAGATTAACCCTGATCGTTCTTGCGGACATATGTCCGATGCTTCGGAGAATGAAATTGTTGCTCTTGCACTTGGTGCTGAAAAATATGTTGATAAAAATGATTCAACAATATTAGACCTTGGAAGTCGTGATGCAAAGTGGATAAGATTTAAAAATGGCAGATTTTATGATATGGACTGGAATACTTCTTGTGCAAGTTCAACCGGTGCAACGGTTGAGATGCTTTTGAAGTTTTATGATATTAAACCTGAGGATTTAAAATTTAACAATGAAAAATTCAATGTAACCTGCGGAATTTTTGGGATGGAAAAAATAATGGATTCGGTTTCCAAGGGGGTAAAACCCTCGGAAGCTATTTCTAAATTTGTACACGGAATAGCTTTTAATGCTTGGAATTTCGCAAAACGTCCCGAGCAAATATATCTTTCAGGCGGATTTTGTGAAAACAAATGCCTTGTTGACTCTCTTGCTAATTATTGCAAGGTTCAAACCCTTGGCAGATTTGTATTGTGTGAAGGATTGATAAATCAGGAAAAATTTAATAACTAAATAAATTTTTTTGTATGGTTATCCCGTCCGCCAATATTGATGAGTCCTAATTTATCAATAATTGCATTGTATGAATTTAGTTCTTCTCTTGAAATAGCCTTTCCAATAGGATAGGCTTGATGAAATTTTTCAGCTAATTTCAGGGAACCTTTTGATTGTTGAATCATATCTTGCATTTTTATGTAACAAGTATCTTCAGTAAAATTCTGCATGGTAAATCCCGGATGTGCGAACCCTAAAATTGCATTTTCCTTTTTGGCATAATCTACAATATCTTGAAAAGTATTTTCATACAGAGAAAATGCTGTGTTTTCGTCAAGCTTTTGCGGAAAAATGTTTTTGCAAATTATATCAATTTCGGGTTCTCTATCAATAGTTTTTGTTTCGATTCTGTTATATTTTATAAATTGGTCAAGTGAATATACATCCAGACCTCGTCTATGATTTTTCATTTCGGTTAAAATTTCGTCAAACATCACGTCCGGATTTTTATTTTGTTCTTTTGCTAATTGTGAAATTCTGTTTTTCATATTTAAATAATTAAATATTCTCCAATGTTGGTTGTAAAAGAAGAAATTATCTTTTTCTTTCATGAAAAATTTTTCATATTCTTCCTTTTTAAAATTTCTTTCCGGTAGTTTTTCATTAGCCATATTTATGGAAAATTCAAGTTGACTTCTCCTTTTTTGAAAAAGATTATCAAAGAAATTTTTTGTATTTTCGGAAAACGGATTTATATCATATATTAGTAATTCTGACATTTGAACATCACTGTGAAAATTCTTATACCTTTGACTATCTTTTTGGCATGCTGTTAAAAAACTAAGTTCGGCGGCAGGTACAAATTTAATATTTTTATATTTATCCGGATTTTGTGCAATTATTCTCAGTGCTTCTTTTACTCCTTCGATACCGTCGTGATCACTTAGTGCAAAAATAAATTTTTTATTATTTATTTGAGCAAGTTTGTTACCGTATGCTGCTGCTTGCTCAAGCAATTCCTGAATTTGAATTGTGCCATCGGAAAATTTTGAATGTGAATGTAAATCTGCCAAAAAGGTCCCGTTTCTTAAATTTTCTCTCGTTTCAACATAATTTTGTTCAGATAATGTCGGTATAATTTTAAGAAATTCTTCCTTTGTCATAACTGCATTAAGGTCATTCGGTGTAATTTTTTTATTTAAATCTTTAGATAAGTCTTTTGCCAAGTTTTTAAGATATGGATTCTGCAAATTTTTGTACAAAATCAGAGAAGTTGCAATTATTGCAACTGTACCTCCGCCAATATATTTTATTTTACTTGCCTTTTTGTCGGTTCTTTCTATTTTAGGGGGAACAGATTTAGCCGTATACGTTACAGGATTTATACTATCTATTTTCATATTTTTACCTCAAACTTTCTAATAAGTGTTTGTATCTTGCATCAATATCGTCATCATTCTTGTAATATTGTGAGAATTTGTCACTTTGGTCATTTGAACTGTATTTGATGATATCTTTAATGAGTTCATATTTTTGGTTAAGCTCCATTGACCAAAAGTCCTGTTCGAGTTGAGTTCTGTTACGCAATTTTTGTTTCATATACCCGCCGTTAATTTTTTCCTGCCAGCCTTCTATTTGTGTTACATTTGAATTTTGTGCAAACGGAGAATCTTGAATCCTATTAAAAATAGAGTCATATTTGTACGGATTACGTTTATAATTAGCGCGAACCGTTTCAATAAAAAATGCGAAATTTTTTGCATCTTCTCTATCTGATGAATAAGGTATTTTTCTCGCTATATCTCTGTTAAATTTAGCTGCTTCGTAAGGATCTGTGCTACTTGAATTTGAAGCATATTTTTTAGCCAGAGCTAACAAAATGTTGCCGCCCATTATTCCAAAGGTTCCCAAAATACCCATTATCAAAAGAGCATTTTGCAATTTCTCCTTATTTAAAAGTTCACTAGATTTTTTATCAAGGTAGTCCAACATCGTTCTTATTTGCTTAACGGTATATACACTGGGGAAAGTGTTAGGATGATTAAGGCTTACAATTCTTTGATCTAAATTATTCCACATTTTACCGCAGAATTTCTCTGTAAAAATTTTTTCATTCGAATAATCAGAATCTCCGTTAATAATCACGTATCCTTTGTCCAAATCACTGCCCGGAAGTGCTTTATTTAAACCGATTGAACATGTTGGGTCATAACCAAAATCAACAACTTTATATGCATCTTGATTATATCCGCCTATGTCGTATGTAATATTTTTTATACAATTTTCAAAAGTAAAACATATTTTGCGACTAACTTCTGCTAAATTTGGAAATCCGGTATAATCACAATATTTATTTATAAATTCTGATTTGTCGAAATATGAAGTAAGTTTATCTAAAAACGAATAATTATCTTGTCGAATTCTTTTGTTGAAAGGAATTATCTTATCATCATGCACATCCAGATATTTTGCATATCTTAAGTTTTCCCAAGCGCTGAGGGCATCCTGATAATTACGAATAGCACCGTAATTAAGCCTTTGTGGAGTTCCACAAAAAGTATATTTCTTTTGTTTTTGTAAACTAACATTAATAGCGTATAGTTTCATAAAATACATTTCCTAACACTAATATCACACACTAATTAAAAACCCATAAAAAGTTTTTTTGCTATTTTTTATTGTTTATGCTTCGCTTTCAGCAGGAAGACCATTTTTAGGCGCATATTCTTCCTCTTCCTCTTTGGTAATATTTATAGGAAGTCTGAAACCGAATGTAGAACCTTCGCCCTCTTTTGACTGAACGAATACTTGTCCGTTGTGATGTTTTTCGACGGTTACTTTAACAAGATGAAGCCCTAAGCCGGTGCCCTTAACGGTATGAGTGTCATTTTCGACCCTAAAGAATCTGTCAAAGATTTTCTTTTGATATTTTTCCGGGATTCCCGGACCTTGATCTTCAACGCTCACTTCAACATATTGTCCGTCACGTGAACGTTCAGCTCTAATCTTGATACGTTTTCCGTCCGGCGAATATTTAATAGCATTGGTTATAATATTCATCAATGCTCTCGAAATACTATCAATATTTAACCAAATTTCCGGCAAATCAGGTTCTTTCATAACAGAAATAGTCAAATCATGCTCTTTTGCCAGTACTTGAACTTGATTTACGCAATCTTCAATAATCTCCATAATATTTTGTTTAGATTTTTCTAATTTTACATTTTGAGATTCATAACGTGAAAAATCAAGAATATCGTTAACCATACGATTTAAGCGAATAATTTCCTGATTCATTACACCAATAAATTCTCTTTGGGTATTGAAATCAAAATCGTTTCCAAAATTGTAAAGAGTATCAATATAGCTTCTTAAAACGGTTACAGGTGTTCTAAGTTCATGTGAGACGTTTGAAATAAAGTGTGAGCGGAGTTCATCCATCTCAACGTCCTTTGTAACATCAATAAGTACAATAATATACCCGACATATGCATTGGAACGTGTAAACATAGGGGAGATTAAACACTTTATAATACGTTTATCAACTTCAATATTGAATGGGGTTGGGGTTCCATCTTCTTCAAGCGGTGTATCCTTAAATTTTGCAATTTTGTCATTAAAACAAAATTCTCCGGTTGAATCACAAAATTGTTGAATCTGAGTCCCAACGATATTTTCTTCATCAACTTCAAGAAGTTTTTTAGCGTGATTATTGACCATAATTACTTTGTCATGATTGTCACATACGACAACACCGTTAACAATACTCATCAAAACAGCTTCGAGCTTATTTCTTTCAAAAGTTAAACTTTCTATTGTTTGTTCATTGTACCGACTCAACTTCTCTGACATATCGTTAAATGCGTTATATAATTCTTTAACCTCATTATCAACATCTTTGTCATCCAGTTTGTAGCCAAATTCGCCTGACGAAATCTTTTTTACTCCCTGATAAAGTTTACGCAATTCTGTTGTGATAATTGAAGAATTCATGTAAACGATTCCGGCAATAACAAGCCAAGCAAGCAAGAATACAATAGATACAGATACTTTAGTTGTTGCTGAAATATTATCAATAATCGTGCCGGATAAACCAACATCAACAGAACCTACATTTAATGTTTCGCTGAGGTTTTTTGCTATCATTGGCGAACTTACAGTAATTCTGGCTTTATTCGCACGTTCGGAATAATCATCTTTGCTTGAATATATAATTTTTGAAGTATTATCTTTAAAAGTAATGAATGAGATATCATTGTTGCTCTTCATAATAGAGTTAGCATTTGTACGTAAAGCATCATATTTAGCGAGCGGAGGAACTTCTTTAGTTACTTCAATACCTTCAATTGCGAGTGTTTTGGATAAAACTTGCCCAAAACTTTTATAAGCATTTTCCATGTTTTGATTAATGCTTTGATAAGCAAACCAAGCAACCAGCACAATAAAAGCTGTACTAATGGAAAGTCCGACTGCAATCAGCTTAGTTTGGGCTGATATACCCTTTTTTACCTTCTCCTCTTTTTCTGAAGTATTATTATCATTCATGCCAAAATTATACCATGCAAAACAAAATTCAACAATTATGCAAATTGTAATAGATAATTTGTAATCTGCCTGAATACGGATTTTAAGTTATGTAAAATTTTTATATATTTTGGTTAATAATTAGCAATTTTTGGGTTGTTTACTACTTAATAAATGTAGGTAGAAAATCAGGCTGTGTATGGGACAATTTAGCAATTCAATACATCAGGTAGCGAAAAACTACGGTAAATATGATGCTTGGGAACAAAACCAAGCTGATATTTGTGCGCAAAAAGAAGCTCTTTATAAAAATAAAGTTCTGTCAAAAGAAGAGAAAGATGAATTTAACAAACGTGCGGAGACTGTATTAAGAGCTACAGAAATCATGGATTCACGCTCGGAAGATAATTGTGAAAATATGGAACAGTTTACGGGAATTGTTGCCTCATTGCCATTATTTGGGATAGCTTTATTAAACGTACCTATTTTAAACCTTGTAAACAAAAAAGTTGATTTAAAATATCAGCCGAAAATTGATGAAGTAACTCAAAAATTAAGGCAGGCAACTGATTTGGATACTGCGGAAAAAATTACCAAAGAATTAAATCAAATAAACTTAAGATACAAAGCTTCAAGTAAAAGGGCTAATATTATTACGAGTATAGCATTTGTTGCAGCTCCCTTAATTATTGGTATTTTAACAATTTTATGGGGAAATAAGAAGCAGAAAGAAGCTTCGAGGATTGGCAGATTTCAAGCTAAACAGGATGAATTAAGAGGTTTGGAAAATTTTGTAGTATACACACCTGAACAAATAAGGCAAGCAGAAGAAATTGCAATGAGAATTCCTGATGAAAAAGAGCGAAAAAATATTGCTAAAATGATTTCAGAACTAAAAGCAATTTACCGTGATAAATTTGCATACAAAGCTTGGCTTGCTAAAAAAGATCCGCACGAGCTCGAAAAATTAAAAGCACTCCAATACACACCTGAAGAATTGGCGAAAGGAACCAATGATAAGGAATTAATAGTAAACACCGTTAAGGAAATTAACATCAAGGCTGAAGAATATTCAGAAAATCTGGAAAATGCATATGATACCGTAATGGTATTTTCAGCCGCAATTTCGGCTGCACTGGGTTTTGGTATAAATAAGATTTTAAAAGTATTTAAGGTTAGTCCGAAAATCAACACTTTCGTTTCATTATTTACTCCTTTGGCAGTTACTTTGGGTATTGGTATGAAAGGAACCGTCGAGCAGAAAAAAGCTGCACGTATCGGAAGATATCATGCAAGAAAAGATATTTTGGCAAATCCTGCAATGTTACATGCTTTTTCAGAAGAAGAAATGGAAAGCGTTAAAAACATCAAAGCAAAAGAACAAAAGAAGTCTTTTTTCCAAAGAATTGGCCAAAGTTTTAAATTCTTAGGAACATATCATAAAGATAAAAAAGAATACGAAAAATACAAAAAAACAGTTCAAGTACAGAATGAAAAATTGCAAAAAGCTTTCAAAGAGATTAATATAACAGATAAACAAAAGGCTGATGCAAAAGCACTTCAAACCAATGTATTTAGGGCTTTTGATGAAGTTGATGAGATGTCGCAAAGGTATTCGGAGGATATTGAAGCAGGATGTGAAATCGCTAAGCAAACAGCCAGTTCAATTTGGTCATTATCTTGGATTGGTCTCAGTGCATGGGCAACTCTTGCATTCTTTAAGGGGAAATTCCCGATTTCAAAAATTGTTAATAAAATTTCTAATTTAACGCTTAGTAAAGATTCTTCATTAAAAAAATCTGTTAATAATTTGTATGAGGTTTTGAATAAAAAAGATAAAAAGGTTATGCATAATTTCCAAAGGGCATTAGTTAACGGTGATTTAAATAAATTTATAGAAAAAGCTGAAAATGCTGAAATTAAAGCCGCTTTTGAGCCTTTGCAGGAAGAAATAAAAAATCTTTCATTGGAAGGTATAACTCAGGGTGCAGTTAATAATGAGGGGTCTACGATTGCTGTTAGAAATGCTATGAATAAACATTTTAAACAGGGAAAAATTGCAAAATGGGTTAGGAATTTAACAGGAGATATATTAAAACTAAAGGCAAAATCAAGCGCTGAGAAAAACGGAATAGAATTAACCAAAGAAATGCAAGAAGAATTAGGCTTAAATTTTAACTATAAAAATTACAAAACTCTTATAAATACAGGGATTGTTGGTGGAGTTCCTATTTTAGGTGTTATTTTAGGTGTACCGTATGCATTCAATGCTTGGTTAACAAACATTCAGAAAAAAGCAGGGAAAATCGGGGTTATGCAAGCTGTAGAAACCCTTGATGATCCAAGAATATTTGCTGAAAATGGGGTAAATATTAAAAGTTGTTGATATGTAAGTATGTTCAACATACTTTCTTAATCTTTGTAGTATAATTAACTTTGTGAATGATTTAAGGGAATAATTATGCTAAAAGGAAATGAAATCAGGGATTTATTTTTAAACTATTTTAAAGAAAAAAGACAGCATACAATTGTAGAAAGTTCAAGCCTTGTGCCGGACAATCCGACAGTGCTTTTAACTACAGCAGGCATGCTACAATTTTTACCAATGTTTTTGGGGATTGTAAAACCTCCATATAACCCCCCAAGAGCTGCTTCCTGCCAGAAATGTGCTCGTGCCGGCGGAAAAGATTCCGATATTGAAAATGTTGGAAGAACGCCACGTCATCATACTTTTTTTGAAATGTTAGGTAATTTTTCTTTTGGCGATTATTATAAAAAAGAGGTTATTCCTTGGGCTTGGGAATTTGTAACAGAAGTTTTAAAATTGGACAAAGACAGACTTTGGATTACTATTTTTGAAACAGACGATGAGGCTTATGAAATCTGGCGCAGCATAGGAGTTCCTGCCGAAAGAATCAAAAGAAAAGGGAAGAAAGATAATTTTTGGGGACCTCCCGGGGCATCCGGTTCTTGCGGTCCATGTTCCGAAATCCATTATGATTTAGGCGAAGAATATTCTTGCGGTCACCCGAATTGCGGTATTGATACATGTGAATGTGACAGATGGGTTGAGATTTGGAATTTGGTATTCACAGAACTTTATCAAGATGAAGAAGGGAATCAATCACCGCTGGAAAAGAAAAACGTAGATACCGGCATGGGTTTGGAGCGTATAACGATGGTATGCCAGGGTGTTGCTTCGACTTTTGAAACGGATTTGTTAAAACCGATTTTGGACAAAGTTTCCGAGATGAGCGGAGTGCCTTATTCTAAAACCCCTCACCCCAACCCTCTCCCTCAAGGGGCGAGGGAGCCTAATGAAAAAACAGATATTTCGCTCAGAATAATAACCGACCACGCAAGATGTGTAACTTTCTTGATTTCTGACGGAGTAATCCCTGGAAATGAGGGTAGAAGCTACGTTTTAAGAATGATTTTAAGACGTGCCTTGCGTCACGGAAAAATTTTAGGTATGGAACTCCCATTCTTATATAAGCTTGTGGATACAGTTATTGAAAACTACGGAAAAGCATATCCTGAACTTGTTACAAATAAAGAAAAAATTAAAGATGTCATAAAAAAAGAAGAAGAAAGATTCGGTAAAACTCTTGATAGAGGATATAAACTTCTTGAAGAATTTATTAATCAAAAGAAAGATATTGACGGCGAAAGTGCTTTCAGGCTTTATGATACATTTGGTTTTCCATTTGAATTAACTCGAGAAATTGCACAGGAAAATGGCCTTAATGTTGATGAAAATGGTTACAAAGTTGCAATGCAGGAGCAAAAAGACAGGGCAAAAGCTGCAACCGCAAAGATTTCCGTGACAGGTGATATTAAATATGCAAAAGTTGAGGAACAAGTTGGTTCGACTGAATTTTTGGGCTATGAAGAAAATGAATCAGATTCAAAAGTCCTTGCGCTTATTGAAGGAGAAGGTTATATTGATGTTGTTCTTGATAAAACTCCATTCTATGCAGAATGCGGGGGACAAATCGGTGACAGCGGATTTTTAACCAATGAAACCTTGAAGGCAGAAGTCTTGACTACATTTAAAGTTAATCATTTATTTGTTCACAGATGTCAAATTGTGAATGGTGAAATTAATGTGGGTGATAATGTTCATGCCAAAATTGACCTTAACAAACGAGAAGAAATCAGAGTTCATCATACATCTGCTCATCTTCTTCAAGCCGCTTTGATTAAGGTTGTTGGTAATGAGGTTAAACAGGCAGGTTCTTTAGTTGAAGAAAACCGTATGAGGTTTGACTTTACATTCTCCCGTGCAATGACAGGGCAAGAAATTCAAAAAACAGAAGATATTTTGAATAAATGGATATCTGAAAAACTTGAAGTTCATACGGATGTTATGGATATTGAACAGGCAAAATTAACAGGTGCGACAGCTTTGTTTGGTGAAAAATATGAAGATGTTGTTCGTGTTGTAAATATAGGTTACGACGAAAATTGTATCTCAAAAGAATTTTGCGCAGGTACTCATGCACGTAATACAGGTGATTTAAGACTTGCTAAAATAGTTTCTGAAAGTGCAATTGCCGCAGGCACAAGAAGAATTGAACTTGTTGTCTCTGATGCTGCATTGAAATTTCTAAATAAAAAAGCATATGTTACAAATGAGCTTGAAGCAAAGTTCAAAGTTCATACAGATGAAGTTCTTGAGCGTATTGAAAAGCTAACTGATGAAAACAGAGAACTTCAAAAGGAACTTATAAAAGCCAAAGAAGAAAATGCACGCAATAAATTTGCTTCATTTGTTTCAAAAGCTCAAAACATAGAAGGTGGTAAACTCTTTATTTCCAAAGTAGATGACAGTCTTGACGGAAATGGGATGAAAACAGGTGTGGATTTGCTTTCAAATAAACTCGGCGAAAGCATTGTAGTACTTGCAAACGCAAAATCAGTAATTGCAAAAGTTTCTGAAGGGTTTGTGTCTAAAGGTATAAATGCAGGGAAAATTGTCGGAGAGATTTCTCGTGCTACCGGTGCAAACGGAGGCGGAAGACCTAACTTCGCTCAAGGAGGAATTAAAGATAGCTCTGCGCTTGATGAAATTCTTGCAAAAATTGAAAGCGAATTAAAGTAAGATTGATTCCGCTTTTTTCGGTCCCTTGAATTGTAACAAATGTAAAAATTTTTTACAAACTAGCAAATTATTTTTTTAGAGGTTATATTATGCATGAGAGGATATATGACTGCTAAAATATAACTCTCTACATGAGGTCTAAAAAGTGGTAGATAACAGAAATGCAGGATTTTTTGGAATCGGCGGTGCTTTTAACTTTAAAAGCGGCGATGCGTCCGGTACTGCGGCCAAAATGAGTCAGGAAAAATACGGCTCTGAGGCAATGTATCTTCCTCCTGTTGAAGGTGAAGGAAATGAAGACCCGTTTTTCAATCAACCATTTGTTGACAGAAGTGCTCTATTGAGAGCGACTTTGAATTCGCTTGCAATGAATAATGTTGCTTCTGTTATAAATTCTAAGAAGCATAAAAAAAATCCGCTTGATAATTCTGAAATTGATGAAGAAGATGAAAGCGAAGAATTACAAGAGAAAATAAAAGATTTGGAAGATGTGTTTAGAGAAGAATAGCCCGACTGTTTTTCCGGTGGAACTATTTTGTAAAATACATTTATGGTATAATCGTGCTGTTGTTTTGGAGTAATTTATGACAAAAAATAAAAAAAATAAACGTAATGCTTCATCAAGAGAACAGGAATTTTTCAATATTTGGCGTAGAATTTTCCAATTTATAATAACGCATTGGTTCTATATGATAAGATTAAAACTCATATATAGACTTGAAGTTGAGGGGAAAGAAAATATACCAAAAGGTAATGAGTATATTGTTGCACCAAATCATCTGTCAACACTGGATCCTCCGATGATAGCATCAATATTGCCTCGTCCTGTTGCATATATGGCAAAAAAAGAGTTATTTGAAAATCCTTTCCTGTGCTGGTGGCTTAATTGGCTCGGAGCTTTTGCAGTTGACAGAGAAAATTTAAGTGTTTCAACAATAAGAACAGTTTTAACAATAAGAAAAACTGACTGGATATTTGGTATTTTCCCACAAGGAAAAAGACAGGAGCCTGGAAAAATATCCGGGATAACAAAAGGTTTTGCTTCATTAGCAAAAACTACAAAATGTGGTATTTTGCCTATTGGAATTATAGGTTCGCAAGAAGCCAGGCATATGCCTTTTAGCGGGAAAATAATTATCAGAATAGGTGAGCTTATTCCATATTCGGAAAATGTTGATGAAATGGTTGATAAGTGGACCGATTCAATTCAAAAATTAACAGGGTTTAAAGTAGAACAATTAGCAACAGTGTAGAGGTATAAATGGCTGAGTGGTTTTGGAAAAGAAATTATAATAAAAGAACAGAAGAAGATTATGGACTGATTCGTTCGATATGGTATGCAATATTTGTTTATTTGGTCGTAATACCTGTATCAAAGCTTATGTACAATTTAAAGATTGAAGGCAGAGAAAACGTCCCTAATGGTTCAAGAATTATTTTTGCCGGGAATCATGTTTCATATCTCGATCCGCCAATGCTTACCTATGCTGTATGGAAAAAAGTAGCTTATATGGGTAAAAAGGAACTTTTTGACACTCCAAACTGGCTTTTGAAGGCTACATGTATTTCTCTTGGCGGTTTTGCTGTTAACAGAGAAAAACCCGAAATAGCTACGTTTAAAACGGTGAAAGCAATCTTTAATACAGATTGGTCATTGGGAATTTTTCCTCAAGGACATATTGTTAATGAACCTGTTATTGAACATATCAATAAGGGATTCACATTGCTTGCAAAGAAGCATAAAGCTGACATTGTGCCTGTTGCTGTGTGTGGATTTGACGGATATGCGCATAAGTTGTTTGAAAAACACATGACTTTAAAAGTCGGAAAACCGATTTCTTATGAGCTTCCTGATGATGAAATCATTAGAGAATGGGCAAAGCAAATTTGTGAATTGACAGGTTTTGAAAACAAAATTGAATCAAATTTTAAAGAAGCGGTTAAAATTTCTTAATAATTCGCTATATAAAAGCAAATTTTTGTAACATTTTGTTTTTATTATATATAGGGACATTAGGAGCATTCTATGATTATATTAGCAATTGCAAAACAAGTTGAATCATCTAAAGTAGCACAAGAAGCTATTCGCAAAGCCGGCGGTGCGATTTTAAAAGGAAAAGCTGGCAAAACCGGCTTGAAAATGGCTAATGAGCTGGTTCAAGATGTAGTAGAAATACACGGTACTCCTAAAACCCTTGTCAAAAGAGTTATTGACATTCCTCGCAATGCAATAAAAGAGATAAATAAAATTGCAAAAGAACGTCAGCCAAGAATAGATGCATTCAAAGCAGAATTGTTTGGAGATTTGTTGGTTACAGAGTATAACCCTTCAAATACAATTTATGAAATCAAAGGCAGAGCAAAATCAGTAGATTCTATTATTGAAAAAGCTAATACAAGAAAATGGTTTACTAAAGAAGAAATTCTTAGTGAAATGACCGATTTAAACGGCACTAAAACTGTATTACGTGATGGTTCAAGACCCGAAGTGCACAGGATTCTAGACAGATATTTAAAAGCTATTGAAGATGGAATTGTTGAACTCGTTGAAGTAGAGAATAAGCGTCCGATTGCAGCCAAAGGTAAAAAGGGATTTGAAGCATCCAAATATGATTATGAGTCTCCAGAAAGACTTGAAAATATGGTCAAAAGAGCAAATGAAGTTCAAAAACACAAAGTTAGGTTTGTACCAATTGATTATACAGAAAGCAATTATCCTGCAATGCACTTTTTATTTAGATTTCCCGGAGAAAATTGGGTTTTCGAAGAACAAATAATGGGCTATGATGTTGCAATTGGAAAAGATTTAGATGATTTAATATGGAAAATATTAAACAATAAGAATGTAGATAAGAAATACAAGCCCATAGTTGACATCATATCGCCTTTAAATCAACCCGGGAATGCCAAGTTAAAAAAACAATTTAATAAAT
>JAEEXX010000163.1 GCA_016287985.1 Candidatus Gastranaerophilales bacterium | reverse complement strand
ATATTGGTCTCAAAATATTCACGGTCAGGATGCCCCGGTGTGCGATGCACCGCCGCAAAATTGAAGATGATGTCGTCAGACGTCGGCGTGAATGGCAGATTTTCTATCGGCTTCCTTACATCACATTCGATGTATTCTGATTGCAATGTCTCGCCGTCCTTCACCGCCGGTTTGTAGTTTTTTACAACTGGATTTGGTGTGCCGGGCTTAACGATGTCGAGGTTGTATATTTTTGCGGCGGGGTTGGTGGATTTGATGAGGTTCGTCAGGTGCGTGCCGATGAAACCTGTGCCGCCGGTGATGATGTAGTTCATAGTGATACAATGTCTTTATATATTTTCTCTAATTCTGAAATTCTATTATTAATATAGAAATTTTCCGTAAATAATTCTTTGGATGCAGTTTCCATAAAAATACGTTTTTCATTGTTTTCTAACAATTCACATATAGCATCCGACATTTTGTCTGCATCTAAGGGTAGTAAAAAACCGTTTCTTTGGTCTTCTACACAATCATTATTACCAATGACATCGCTTGAAACAATTGCTTTGCCCATTGCCATTGCTTCCAATACAGCAATTGGTAGCCCCTCATATAATGACGTAGTTAAATATAGGCATGAATGTTTTAGATATCCAAGGACTTCATTGCGACTTAGCCATTCAATAAGTTTGAAGTTATTATCTAATCCGTATTTTGAAATCAAATGTTTCATTTCGTCCAACATTGGAGAGTAGAAACCTACGCCCAATAAGTAAAATAACACATCTGGATATTTTTTATTGACCCTGTGCATTATTTCTACCATCAAAAGCGGATTCTTCTGATAACACGGTCGGCCAACTGAAATAACAAAACGTTGATTTTTAACATCGTCCGTTGGTTCTATGATGTCAGCATCATTAATTTGGGGTATTGCATTATTCCATACAAATGCTTTTTTAGGAGAATATTTGATTCGTTTCACACCCAGTTCCAATTCCGAACCTGAACATGCAATCAAGAACGATTGCAACTTCGTAACCTTCTCCAACAGAGTAAAAACTGATTGTTTAATCTTTGAATTAGCTGACAAAAATGAAAATGCGTGGGCAGTATAAGCAACTTTTGTACCTGTTAAAAACGCTGCAATTCTTCCAATAACACCACCTTTCGCGGAATGACAATGAATCAAATCCGGTTTTTCATTTTTTATGATTTTTATCGTTTGCCGAATGGCTTTGAAATCTTTCAATGGGTTCAACGCCCTGTACATTGAAATTTCGTATGTTTTTATTTCATTCCCATTTCTGAGGTATGGATCGCTTTTGTCGTCCGCACCTTTGACAATAACAAACTCAAAATCATCACACGCTAATGCGACAGTATTTCGAACATAAGTGTCAATACCGCTTTTCAGATTTCCAATATGGAGAATTTTCATTGTTAACTAAAAATGTTATTATCTTAATCTAATAGTTGAACATAGTTTTATTTTTACAATAAAACAAACATAGCATATTCAAACAACACCATACTTACGTTTTTAGCAAACGCATAATAGCATATAAAACCAGATAAATTATTATATAATAGCCTGATGTGCCACTATAACAATAGCCTATCATACCGAATTCGAATATTTTCATATAACAAAGAAATAGGAATAATCTACTAATTGGAATTTGTGTGCACGACTTGGGTACAATCTGCCACCCCAAAAAAGCAATAATCAAAAGCGATACAGCTCCAAGCAATGGCCCCAAATCAAGCACAAATACTCCGATATATGTGTAAAATACATTCTGAGGTACACGTTGTTTGTGATACGCCGTTCCATAAAAATATTCACGAGAAATTTTTGGTGGTTGCATACCTAAGATTTCTTGGAATGAGTTAAAGACTAACGCTCCGTCAAGTGTCTCTTTCGCATCAAAAGCGTAATTATTATAATTAAGGAAACCCTCACCCGCATATCGAGAAACGAACACGGAAAAAGAGTAATCGTCATTCCGTTTTGAATAATTTATGGATCTAACTATAGTTATCATTAAAAAAAGAGAAATAGAAATACCTAATAATAATGTCGTCATTTTTATGAACTTTTTTCTTTCATACTGTCGAAACATAGGCAATAATACTGTAGCAAGTACTATAAAGTGAATAATAAAATTGAAAAGAACGGTTCTTCCAGAACACAAAATTGATCTCATATTGCATACCAATATAATCATTATAAGTCCTGCAATAGCCAGCTTATTTTTTTTATTATCGTGGAACAAAGGGAAAATAAAAACGAAACTTAAATCATATAATACAAGTTCTATGCGACATAAAAGCAATCCAATACTTGATAATCCAATGTATTTTTCATTATCATCATGCATTTCCTGCACTGAATCCGAAAGATTGGCACTCCCTAAAAAGGTTTTTGAAAATTGTGGTAGCATTTCTAAAAGTGGTATAATACCTATTGCCAAACCAATTATACAAACAATATGTATGAATTTGTTATCATATTTTAACTCTTTTAATTGTAAGCTTTCAAATTTTCTAATAGGTTGCAACATAATAAAAAATATTACAATCCAATAAACGAACTTGTCAATTCGTAAATTATCATATTGATACACGTTAAAGATGGAATCATTGACATAATAAAAAAAAGCTGAAAAAATTACAGAGATACCATAGAAAGACACAAAAAACAATGACAATCTATGGGTTGCAAAATTCTTTGCATATTTAACGAATGCAAACGCAAAACAAAAAAATAGAAATAAAATAGCAATTATAGCATTATCCATATTATCTCTTATTTTTGATACCAATTAATACAATTTTCAACAGTTAGAAATTCTATGATTTTTTTTCCATCTAATAAATATGACTTTCCACCAAACATAACAGAGTACAAATTTAGAGAAGAAAATGTTTCAAACGAATACACATTACATTTTGTTTGTAGAAGAGCGTATTCAACAATATAATTTTGTGATAAAATTGAGAATGTTATGTCTTTTATTTCTTGAATATAATTAACAAACTCATCTATTTTTTTGGGGAAACTAAAGTATACTGTTGGATGAAATTTTATTGCTATTTCATAAATTTTTTTTTGCCTCAGATAATCAACTAAAATATTTATCTTTTCTCTTAATATAGTCATACTGTCAGACATATGTCCTGTTACAATTACATTGTCCACCGGAATAAAATCAGTCAATTTATCAACACCATACCGTTTATTTACTATTTTTAGCTTTGTATTCCATCCAAAAGCCTTATTTGAAATGGATATTGTACCAATAAAATTATCCAAAACTTCCAAACAAAACAAATCGTATATACGAAATAACCGCTTAATTTTTTGCTTGATATTATTTATAGATGTATGGTTGAAAGGACTTGCTATATATGCCATTGTGCCTTCCTCCACAAAAAAATAACCAGAACAATTTGTATTCTTTGCTAAATACGCGCAGAAATTTAATGTAAA
>JAEEXX010000162.1 GCA_016287985.1 Candidatus Gastranaerophilales bacterium | reverse complement strand
AATATAAGTCTGAAAAAAAGGATAACAAGGTTAAAGAGGTATATGTTCAAGCAAATCCGGCTCTTGTAAACAAAGCTGAAATAATAGCTGCAGCTATGTCTTTTGCAAGAAATCTTTCCAACGAACCGGCACAATTTGCGACACCCGAGGAACTTGCTGCAATCGCTTGCGATTTAGGTTTGGAAACAAAAATATATGAAAAAGAAGAATGTGAAAAAATGGGAATGGGCGCTTTTCTTGCTGTAGGAAGAGCAAGCGTTCATGAGCCTAAATTTATACATATGAAATATCAGGTTGATAACCCTAAAAAACGAATAGCTATTATAGGTAAAGGTATTTGCTTTGATTCGGGCGGTCTTGATATTAAACCGGCATCTTCAATGGCTACAATGAAAGACGATATGTCGGGAGCTGCTGCGGTTTTGGGTATAATGAGCGTAATAAAAGAATTTCATCCGCAGGTAGAAGTTCACGGGATAATTGCGGCTTGCGAAAATATGCCGGGCGGCAAGGCTTATAAACCTGGGGATATCTTAACTGCAAAGAACGGAAAAACGATAGAAGTTGATAATACGGATGCGGAAGGAAGATTAACTCTTGCAGATGCACTTTGTTATGCTTGTGAACTCGGAGTTGACGAAGTTATTGATATGGCAACACTCACGGGTGCTTGTATGGTTGCACTTGGCACTCAAGCTGCAGGTATTATGGGAAATGATGAAAAATTGATTAAGAACTTAATTGATACTGCCGAAAGAAACGGAGAAAGGTTCTGGCAATTACCTTTATGGGAAGAATATTTTGACGGATTAAAGAGTGAAATTGCAGACATGAAGAACTCCGGAAATCGTTGGGGCGGTGCATCATCAGCAGGTGTATTTTTACAAAAATTTGTAAAAGACGTAAAATGGGCACACATTGATATTGCAGGGACTGCCTTTTTAGAGAAACCGCAGAAAGAACTAATTGCAGGCGGAACCGGCGCAGGTGTCAGAACACTTTTGAACTATATTCTTGAGCAGTAAGTATTTCCGGTTATTCAGAGGAAGTAAAATGGCCGAAGAATCCGGTTTATTCATAAATGACGGAATATACAGTAGGCCGGATGCTTCACATACGCTTGGTATAACATGAATGCTTAACAAAACTTACAATCCCTGGAATGTTTGTATAACAAATGTTTTGGGGATTTTTTATAGTATGTTTTTGCAAAATCAGAAAATAGGACGGGTTTTAACCCGTCGAAATTTATGTCAACGAAATCGGACATTTCGGACTTTTTGTGTCAAATAACTTCCGACCTTATAAAATCAGCAAAAGGCGAGATTCTTCGGCACTTTATGCCTCAGTTTAAAATAACAGTCGATTTGAGATTTTTTAACAGAAGATTTAATAATTCTTAAATAAATTACTAAAAAATGAAAGTTTGTAGTACAATAAAGAACAAATCGACAACAAATAAAATAATATCAATATAATGGGGAGTATGAAATGAAAATTGGTTCTGTAAGTACAAGTCCAAATTTTGGTTCAACAGTAAGGTACATACACAATGAAAGATATGTGGGAAATCTTCTAAAGGATAAGCATTTTGCTGAATTCATAGATAAACTTGCTAATGATGGTAAAAACTCTACAGTTGTATTTATACCGGATAAAGATAATATCTGGTGTTGGGACAGGTTTGCTTCTGTTTCAGGGATAAAAGACAGAGAAACAGGTAAATGGATAAGTTATAAAGATTTGTTGGGAATAGGTCTGAATAATCATGTTGATTGTTTAGAAGTTAACAAAAAAATACAAAAGAAACTTATTCCTTATATAAGTGTTGATCAGTATAATCGAGAGGCGAAAGAGAAGTATTCACCTTTAAACGGTTTAGATCACGGCTATCTTAACATTAGTGTTACAGATGAAATTGATGAGAAAGTCCATATGGCTCATGGTACTTTAAGAATGGATCAAGATGCGGACAGAGCTGCTTTTGAATATTTGTCTGCCAAATCTATTTTACCAGATAATCCTATAGATATTGATACAAGACTTAATAAGTACTTGAATCCTAAACCGGAACAAAAAGTCACTTTAATGTATGAGGACTCAAGAAACGATTTATATAAAAATGAAGATTTTGTAGATTTTGTTGAGTGGCTTGATACTTCTAAATCACAAAAAGATAATCAACAAACTATAGTGAAACCCAGGCAAAAAATAGATAAAAATGACAAGATGAATTTTATTGACATAATTACTGTTCAACCAAGTCCATATAAGAGTATGTTCCAAAATTGCAGGAATATAATTCAACACTTTTACGGCGGTTTATTATGGTTTGGTTCAGGCTTTGATTCCGCTAAAATAAAAAATGATTTAGATAATATTTATAGAAGTGACAGATCCACTTATCCTGATTTAATTAAGCCGTTTAATGTGTGCATATAGTCCGTTAGGCATACTTGTCCAACAATAAATTTTGAGTAGGCTGGATGAAATCCAACAATAACTTTTGAGTCTGTAAGGTGCAATTATTTGCAGCAAATTTTTATTATTGGAAAGTCGTTGACCGGTGTGAGTAAATAATGAGTAAAAGTGAGTAAATTGGTTTTTGGGGCAAAGTTGCACTTCCGACCAGTAAAACCCCTACAACGAGCGAGTTTCAGGAAATAAAATAGTCAAATGTAAAAGAACAGTCGGTTTGAGAAGAATGAACAGATATTTTGATAATATGGGATTCAAACCCACAAATTATGCTACTTTAAGTGTATAACCTAGTTCTTTTATTATTTTCAAAGCTGTTGATAGTTGCGGTTGTTGTTCTCCGTTAAAAATTGCATAAAGATTGCTTCTTGATATACCTGTCTTTTTTGACATTCCCAAGATTGAATCCTTTGCGCGAACGGCATACTCTAATGCTTTTACAAAAGCATTCAAATCGTTGTCTTGCAAAAATTCTTCAAAACCGATATTTATCCATTCTTTTATGTCTTCATCGGTTTTTAAATCTTTTAAAATATATTCGTTAAATTTTCCTGTGTTTTTCATTGTGATAACCTCCATTCATCAAGAAGTTTTTTAGCACGCACAATATCTTTTGATTGGTCTGATTTATCACCACCATTGATTAGCAATACAATAACTCCATTGATTTCTGTGTAATAAATTCTGTAACCTTTTCCAAAGTCAAAGCGCAGTTCCGAAATATCTTCCGATAACTTTTTATGGTCACCAAAGTTTCCTTCTTCTATGCGTAATATTCTTTGGTTTATGCGTTTTCTAAAACTTCCGTCTAGAGAGTTTAACCATTCTGTAAGTGGTGATTTTCCGTTAGGAAGTTTTAGATATTCAATTTCAAAAGTTTGCATAATTATATTGTACTGTATACAGGACATATTGTCAAGACTTGTAACAAATGAGCAATTTTTGAAGATAAAAATACTTTATATAAGTATAGGGAGTTAACGAGGATTCTTAGATGGGATTAAAAGTACTAAAGTTAATCCTACTTTAGATTGTAAATATTGGGATAAAAAGTGCAAATGAGCGGAC
>JAEEXX010000161.1 GCA_016287985.1 Candidatus Gastranaerophilales bacterium | reverse complement strand
CCTCCCGTATGAAGATGCAGGTCATAATCAGTTAAAAGGTGCAAGTGGTGCTGCTTCCGGTGCAGGTGCTCAGGCAGCTGCAACAAAAGCAGGCAAAACACTACCGGAAATATTGGGTGCACAAGCAAATGGTTTTGCCTACGGTTATAATGGTTCAACAGGTTATTATAATTCACCTTACTTAGGTCTTGATCAGCAGTCATTCAGATTTTTTATCGGTGCTCAGTGGAAACCGATAGAAGGCGGACACAATATTGCAGAAATTGCTCGTTGTAAAGCTGAGTTGAATTAATTGAACGCATATTTGGAAGAAGTTAACACAGAGATAGAGATGAGAGTTCGCTCTGTCGTAAATAACGCAATCGCTAAATACTTTATGATTGAAAAATCATATAAATCTCTGTTTGCGGAAGCAGAAAACTACCAAATGGTTAAAGCAAGGTATTTAGTTGGGCAAGCTCCTATTAATCAGTTAGTTGATGCTCAAGATTTGTATTTCAAAGCAAAGAACGATGCTCTAAATTCGCAATATGAATTTTTCAAAGAATTATTGTGGGTACAAAGAGCTTTAATGTCTGTAAACTGGGCGAAAGCTTCTCCCAAAGCAAAGGAATGGATGTTGAATGTACCGAATGTGCTTCCTGAAGAAGAAGACTTTACGCTCTCTTTGTAGTATAAATTGATTAAATAAAAAAAGGACAGGTTTTAACCTGTCCTTTTTTTGATTAGGTGTATTAAACATAATTTTGACATTATTTTGAGTAAAAGTATATAATGTAATAAATGAGGGATGGCTGAATGAAAAATTTAAAAATATTAATCTTTATGTTATTTTTTGCAGTTACAGAAGTTTTAGGAGCACAGATTAATCCTATACCGGGTGATATTGCATTACCTGAGAAATACACTCCGGAATATATGGAACAGCTTTCAAAAGAATATAAAAAAGTTGCAAATGATGAAATTATATTTGTTGCGCTTGATATGATGAAGGGTTCAACAGCAGACTATTCAAGGAATGCTATAATGGGCTATAATTTAACTCAATATCCGATTAAAATATCGTTTAAGAATCTTTCGGAATTGAACGAAGCATATGCAAGTTTTGATGCTGTCGGTTGGAAGAGAAAAAATAAACTATACATTTATATAAACCCTAAGCATGAAAACGCACCGCCGGCAGCTCTTGCTGCATTATTGGCACATGAAGCTTTACATCAGGATGAATATAATTCACTCAGTGAAGAAACGTACGCCTGGACAATGGAAGCAACCGTTTGGGCCGAGATGGTAAAAAGATATCCCGAATCCGATAATCCTGAATCGGCTTTGGTGGCCAGAGAAAATGTGTTAAAACAATTGTTGGAAAAAGGATATAATACAAGCAAGTACATAAAAAAAACGGTATATTCTAACCCGGGATACAAAAATTTGCCTCTAACTTCTCCGGGTTATAATGCTCAATGAAATAATAATAGGCATGCCGTCTAAGTAAATGTATGTTGATAAGATTTCATTATTGAGGTTAAATTAACATATGAGAGTAAAAAAGTTTGTTATACCTTTATTATTAATACTCATTTTGGTAATGTTTAATAAGATATTTTTAAATGCGTTTAATCGTGCAAATACTTATTTTTCAACCCAAGGATTATACAATGACGAAATAATGCAGCCTCAAAGGTTTTTTGACAGAACTTGGAAAGTTATAGCTAAGGACTATTATGATCCAACACTTAATCATCAGGACTGGTCAAGATGGAAAATGCGTTATCAGAGTAAAATTAAAACGGACGAAGATGCAAAAGTCGCTATTGATAGTATGATAGCAAGTTTAGATGAGCCCTATACCAGATTCCTGACAAGAAAAGATTTTGAGGAATTAACAACCTCAATAACTTCCAAAATATACGGGATTGGTGTAAATATATATTCCAATGCCGGGAAAATAGAAATTTTCAATGTAATACCTTCTACTCCCGCTGATTTTGCACAATTAAAACAAGGAGACATAATTACTGCTGTAGATGGTAAAGAAATTAACGGTATGAATGTTTCCGATGTTGCCGCTCTCGTGAGAGGACCGGAGAATAGTGTTGTAGAATTAACAATTCTAAGAGATAATAAAAAAATTAATAAAAAAATAAAACGAAAAGAAATAAAGATTAAGAACGTAAAAAGTTCCATGATAGACAATCATATAGGCTATATTCAGATTGTAAGCTTTATGGGTGAATCTACTCCCAATGAATTTATGGAAGCTCTGGAAAATACTAAAAATGCGGATTCAATAATTATTGATCTTAGAGGAAACACCGGCGGATTGTTGGATAATGCGGTATTTATTGCAAATATGTTTATTCAAAATGGGGAAATTGTTGAAATTATATACAGAAATGGTATTAAAAAAGTTATAAATGCTGCTCCAAATAAAGATATTGTTGACAAACCGATTATTGTGCTTGTTAATGGGGCGAGTGCAAGTGCGAGTGAAATACTTTCAGGCGCCTTGAAAGATACTCATAAGGCAACTTTAGTAGGGAAAAAGACGTTCGGGAAAGGACTCGTTCAAAAAGTAGTTCCTCTGCCAAACAGAACCGGATTAAACGTAACTGTTGCGAAGTACCTTACTCCAAATGGAACTGATATTAATAAAATGGGAATAAAACCGGATGTTGAGATAGGTAGTGATTTTGACTTTTATATGAGTTCAACATCAAATACTGATATTCAATTGGAGACGGCAAAAGAATTGCTGAGTAAGGTGCGATAATATAGTATTGTCCAATATAAGAGCGGGTAAAGTATTGATACTATAATCTTATTTTGTAAATCTTAATTCTTGTCGCAAAAAATACCCCAGAGTTGACGAGTTTCGAACTTGGTTGCTTGAGAATGTAGCTTAAATATAAAAAGCCGGTCGGCTAGCTATTTTAAGGAGTTTAACAACTTATTAATGAGTTTATTTGTCCATGGTAACAAATCGGGATAAAGTTCCAAATCATGTCCCAGTCGTATCATTTCTATCTGGTTTCCGAGTCTTCCGCAGATGCCCTCTCCACCTATAACCTTAAGTGATTTATAAATATATGCGTACATTCCGGTTCTGTCCGCGCCGGCTTTGCAATGGATGTGTGCTTTACCGCCGGATTTTATGCCCTAATCTACTTCCTTTAAGAAAATATCGACATTTTCTCCTTTTGGATATCTTGAAACAGATGGAATATTGTGATATTTCATCCCTAAACTTTTAACAACTTCTTCTTCATTGAAATCTAAACCTGATACTATCATTGTTCGGAAATTGAAAACATCCGTAACTCCCTGCTCTTTCAGCCAGGTGAAATCTTCTTTCTGGGGTTGGGCAGAACGGGAAAGATATTTATCTATTACACAATAGTTTTCAGGTTTTCCCTTAAAGCTGATAGCTGCTATTTTCATATAATACTCCTTTATTCTTTCTTGATATCACAAATTTTATCAAAATCAACATAATATTAAAAGAGGTCAAATTAACTGACCTCTTTTAATTTACGCCTGGCGCGATTCTTCTTGGATTTTTTGCGTTAAACGAGTCTACGGATTTTACTTCAAAGCACTTGCGTGCTTTTCGTAAAAATC
>JAEEXX010000160.1 GCA_016287985.1 Candidatus Gastranaerophilales bacterium | reverse complement strand
TACCGATGGACAGCATAACCACATCTATGATACCTGTATTCCCACATTTCTTCATTATAATACAGCACTAATTCTTTTCGCCTTGCTCGGTATTTACTTATTTAACTAATGTATTAGCCTCCAAGACCGAATTTAAAATCTTCACTTATGTTTCTGTTCAACATTTCCTTGAAAGATTCCATATATGCTTCAACTTCTTTTAAGTTTGCATCAGTTACTGTAATTTCTTCATCGATATTTGCTTCTTTAAGAGAAAGTTCGTCTAATTGTTCTTGATATAGAGCAGTGATTTTGTCCATTTCTTCTTCAAAATCTTCAATCTCAGTATATTTATCATATTTTGCTTGTAATTCAGGGTCGCTATCATATAAGGATTTAAAATATTCTCTGACTTCAGCCATTCTTGCTGATTTTTCAGAGTTTAAATCTGCTCCTTGTGCGAGCATAAGAGTTTTTGTAGTGCTTAAGCTCGTCAAATTCAGATTAAGCTGATTTTTTTGCAAGGTATACATTAATAATGTTTCATGTAAATTTGCTATTGCCATTTTAGTTCGCCATCTTTTTAACTCTTACATATATATAAAAACAATTAATGAAAGAGTATTTCAAGTTTATATATAATTGTTACAAAACTTAACAATTATAACAATGGGGAAAAAGCACGATAATAAGCTATTAAGCAATCTCTGATTTTGATTTTTTCGGAAGTTGGATTAATTCTGCATGTTCTCCAAAGCCCATTTGAGTTTCGGTTTTTTCCTCTTCCATTTCAACCATTTCTTTTGTGATAGTAAATTTTTTGATTGAAGAATCAGAAGGTATATCGTACATGACCTCAAGCATAAGTTCTTCAACAATAGATTTTAACGCCCTTGCTCCTGTTTTGCGCTTAATTGCTTTTTCAGCTATCATGTCAACAGCTTCCGGTTCAAAATCAAGTTCAACACCATCCATTTCAAGCAGGCATTTGTATTGTTTCAAAACCGCATTCTTGGGTTCTGTTAAAATCATTTTTAGAGTTTCTTTATTGAGAGCATCTAATACCGCATATACAGGGATTCTGCCAATAAATTCCGGTATTAAACCAAATTTTAGCAAATCTTCCGGCTGCAATTTTTTAAGAAGCTTAGCAGATGCTTCTTCCTTTTCGGCTTTTGTTTTTGCAGTTTTACCGAAACCGACAGAAGAGCCTTCTTTAACTCTGTGTTCAATTATTTTATCTAAATCTACAAACGCACCGCCGACTATAAACAGAATGTTGCTCGTATCAATCTGAATCATATCAGCTTGAGGGTGTTTTCTTCCGCCTTGAGGAGGAACATTTGCAAGAGTTCCCTCAATTAATTTTAATAATGCCTGCTGTACACCTTCACCTGATACATCTCTTGTGATTGATGTATTTTCAGATTTACGTGCAATTTTATCTATTTCATCTATATAAATAATACCTCTCTCTGCTTTTTTAGCATCATAGTCGGCATTTTGGTAAAGTCTTAGCAAAATATTTTCAACGTCATCTCCGACATAACCTGCCTCAGTGAGAGGTGTAGCATCGGCAACTGCAAACGGAACATCAAGCATTTTTGCCAATGTTTGTGCCAGTAATGTCTTACCGCAACCTGTCGGTCCGACTAATAAAATATTTGACTTTTGTATTTCTACATCATTTTTATCGTTATTTTGGTTGTGTTTTAGCCGTTTATAGTGATTATACACGGCAACAGCCAAAACTTTTTTTGCATCATCTTGCCCAACAATATGTTCATCCAAATAAGCTTTTATTTCATGGGGCTTGGGTATAGGTTTTTCTTCCCCTTCTTTTTCCGGTGTTTTAGTTTCTGTTTTAGATGACTTTTCTCTGGATTCAAAGAATTCTTCATCGAGAATTTCGTTACATAAATCAACGCACTCATCGCATATATATACATCAGGACCGGCAATCAGTTTCTTTACCTGATCTTGAGTTTTTCCGCAAAATGAACATTTTAGTCTGTCGTTTGATGGCATATTACTTCAACCTTTTTACTTTCTATAATTAAGAACACAGTTTGACTTTTTTATGTCAAACTCACTTACCCCTCTTTAGAGATTACCTTGTCAATCATGCCGTACTCTAATGCCTCTTGCGGAGTCATTATATAATCACGGTCTGTATCTTTTTCAATCTTTTTAATCGATTGACCTGTATTTGAAGCCATAATCTCATTCAGGGTCTTTTTAATTCTCAAAATTTCTTGAGCTTGAATTTCAATATCGGTAGCCTGACCTTGAGCACCGCCAAGAGGTTGGTGGATAAGCACTCTGGAATGAGGAAGCGCCATTCTCTTCCCTTTCGTTCCGGAGCAGAGAAGGAATGCGCCCATAGAAGCAGCCTGCCCTAAACAAATTGTTTGAACATCCGCTCTTATATGCTGCATTGTATCATATATAGCCAAGCCTGCAGTTACACTTCCTCCGGGTGAATTGATATAGAGCATTATATCTTTTTCCGGGTTTTCACTATCAAGTAAAAGCATTTGAGCAACGATTAAGTTCGCAACCATATCATCGATTTGAGTACCCAAAAATATAATTCTTTCTCTTAATAATCTTGAAAAAATATCAAAAGCACGCTCACCTCTGCTTGATTGTTCAATAACTGTCGGGACATAACTTGCAAAGCTCATTTTATTTTCCTTTCTTTTTCATGTACAAATCTTCAATATTATTATACATTACATATTAAAGTTAACAATAATGAATCTGTATGAGATTTAATAATGACATTATAGCACAAACCTTGGCAGTTGAAACATGCAAGCTTATTTTACGACAGATTCCACAAAAACGTTATTGAAATACTTATTTGCTACGCTTAGTATGTCTGAAGCAGAAACTTCATCGATCATTTTTGTGTATTCCGGAAGAAAATCGTATCCAAATCCAACAGTTTCAAAAAGACCAATCGTCGATGCTTTTTCAGAATTTGTTTCCAATGCAACAATGAACCCGCCTTTTAATCGTTCTTTGGCATCATTGAGTTCGCTATCCGAAACAAATTCGGATTTCAGTCTCTCTATTTCGTGCAATATTTTAACTTTTGATTTGTCAAGAGATTCCGGATTCGTTCCGATATATGTTAAAAATGTTCCTCCCAGTTTTCTGGGTGTATATGATGAACCAAGTTGGTATGCAAGCCCGTCTTGTTCTCTCAAATTACGGAACAATCTTGAACTCATACCGCTGCCTAACAGGGTATTTATAACTTTAAGAGTTACAAAATCTTTTTTATTGTTAGTGCCGGAAGTCTGCCAGCCTAAAAATAACCAGGCTGTCTGTAAGTCATTTATCTTTTTTGTTTCAAATTTGGCTTTATTCAGATGTGTAACTTTATAATCCGAATATTTAAATTCAGGATTTTTTTTGTCTTTGAACATTTCGCTAAAATCTTGTATCATATTTTCTGCAGAAACATTTCCGTTAATTGATATTATGATATTTTTGGAGTCGGTAATCCTATTATAATAATTCGCAATATCCTCTCTGGTGACTGATGGTAAATACTTTTCAATAACCTTATTAGTGTGCGCATATACGCTGTTTTCGTAAATCAGTGTTTTGAAGTTTTCACGAGCAATATTCATGGGACTATCTCTTTTTT
>JAEEXX010000159.1 GCA_016287985.1 Candidatus Gastranaerophilales bacterium | reverse complement strand
GAATGTCAAAAATTTAGTGTAAAATTGATACAAAATCTTTATTTTCCTGTAATGAATGAACAAAATGCATTAGGGAATGTAAATGTGGTATTCGATGCAGAATGTAAAAAAATGTATACATATTCACGAAATAATGATACTGCGGCTTCCAACCATAACGTGTGTCGCATTTCTTGTTTTGACATACCTCCTGTCAATGAATCAAAATTATTTTTATCGGATGAAGATATAGTTTCGTCCTTCTCGATAGATTGTTCTGCGGTGAATATGCAGGGGGCATGTATACATAATGGTTTAATTTATATAGGGCAGGGTATAAGTACACCTATACTCAGAATTGTAAGTCTCGAAACTAATTCATTAATAGCCTCTTATGACATAAAAAAACGCGGCTATAATTTTGAACCGGAAGGTTGTTTTTGGTATAATAACAATTTGATGCTGTGTTCCAAAAAAAATATTTATAATGTAACGGTTAACTGAAAATTATATAAAATGCTATTTTGGATAACTATTCTTTTACTTTTATTTGTTCTTGGATTACAAACACAAAGAAGTATATTTTGGTATATATTTAGTATTGGAAGTTTAGTTTTTATCGCAGGTTTTAGAGCCATTTCTGTCGGAACAGATACGTATCCATATAGTCTTGCATGGCAATCTATTTTGATAGATGGCAATTCTTATATGGAAATAGGATGGAATAGTATTAGTAATTTTGTAGCATTTTTCACGAATGATTATAATTTATATTTATCTTTTATTTCTTTGTTTACAATAGGTATTGCGGGTTATGTATGGCATAAATATAGTTCCAATGCACAATTGTCTTTATTCATTTATTTCGCGATTTATGCTTATTGCGGTTCCCTCAACATTATGAGACAATATGCTGCAATATCTGTCCTTTTGCTTGCATATACATTCACGTATCACCATAAAATGATAATATGTACTATAATCATTTTGTTGGCATCTACAATCCATTTGGCAGCATTATTTGCATTACCGGCAATTTTTGCAGACAAAATCAGTTTAGAGAACAAAACGTTTGTTTGTGTAGCAATTGTATCTACTTTAATTATTGGAGCATTGCCATTTGCCAAAGAATTGTCTATTATAGCAGGTAAGTTTGGACATTACTTTAATAGTACTAATTTGTATAGAGATGATAGTTCTATATTCATCATTTTTAGTTGTATATATAGTGGTCTTTTTTTGTACATTTATTTTTGTTGCGACAATGCTTTAAGATCTAATCCTATGCTGAAAATATATTTTATCGGTATTATTATGTTTAATATAATATGTCAACTAAGTTTAGGGACAAGGATTTTTTATAATTTCGCAATTGTTCAGACACTATTTTTGCCTGATTTTTTCCATAAAAAAAAGTATATAAAAGTTTCTATTCTGTTATCAATCTATTTGTTATTTTATTGTACGATAATGCTTTATAGAAATGCAGGCGAGGTATATCCTTACATCAATGTATTTAATAAATACTTTTAATTATAAAAAATGAATATTGCCTTAATCATTGCTGGCGGTAGCGGCAACCGTATGGGACAAGACATTCCCAAACAATTTATCAGTATTTATGACAAGCCTGTCATAATTTACACGTTGGAAGGTTTTCAAAATCATCCGCTAATTGATGCAATTGAAGTCGTATGTATAAATGGTTGGGAATCCATACTTGAGGCATACGCCAAACAATTCAATATAAGTAAATTAAAATGGATTGTTTCGGGAGGAAAGACAGGTCAAGAATCAATTAGAAACGGCGTTTTCAATTTAGAAGATAAATGTGATGAAAATGATATTATAATTATTCACGACGGAATACGCCCTCTTATAGATGAAGCGGTGTTATCTGATGTCATTGTATGCTGTCAAAAAAACGGAAACGGAGTTACCTCGTTGCCTTATAATGAACAAATTTTTGTTGTTGATTCCGATAACCGAGAAACCACTTCAAAATATATTCCCCGCGAACAACTTCGTAGAGTACAAACACCACAAGCATATAAATTCAAAAAACTTGATTGGGCTTATCATGCAGCTTACGAGAAAGAAATCGGTATTTACGGTTCGTCATACACTAATACAATGATGGTGGAACTTGGTGAAAAACTTTATTTTGCAGCAGGTTCTGACAAAAACATCAAACTCACGACAAAAGACGATTTGGAAATGTTCAAGGGGTATCTCAAAACTAAAAATGACAAATGGCTGAAATAAAATTAAATAAGCAACATCCTTTATATCAGAAAGATTTAGACAATATTTTGCATACCAATGGCATAGTGCGGCTGAAAGGAAAATGCATCTTAATCACAGGCGCAACAGGTATGTTAGGAGTGTGTCTGATTGATGCGTTGATGAAATTCAACGCTACCCAAAACGCCGGAATCAAAATATTTGCAGTTGGTCGCAGCAAAGAGAAAGCGTTTTTACGTTTGGGGGAATATTATGACAATCCATTGTTTGCATTCATAGAACAAGATGTCAGAGAACCTCTACCGAGAGATTTGAAAGTTGATTATATCATTCCGGGGGCAAGCAATACACATCCGTTGGCATACTCGCAATATCCTATTGAAACGATTGAAATTAATGTTTTTGGTATAGAACATGCCTTGAACAAAGCAATAGAATGTGATGCAACAATACTCTATATGTCAACCGTGGAAGTTTACGGTAATGCACGTGGTAATGATATTTTTACAGAGAACTATACCGGCGATTTGAACTTATCAAATGCACGTTCTTGTTATACGGAATCAAAACGTGTTAGCGAAGCACTATGTCAATCATATATTGCAGAGAAAAATGCTTCTGTAAAAATTGTCAGGTTGAGCAGAATTTTTGGACCGACTATGTTGGAATCAGACACAAAAGCCTCATCACAATTTATCAAAAAAGCGTTGAATAATGAAGATATTGTCTTAAAAAGCAAAGGCGAACAATTGTTTTCATATACGTATGCGGCAGATGCCGTAAGTGCAATGCTTTTTATATTGTTGCATGGTGAAAACGGTGAAGCGTATAATATTTCAGGTTTTAGTATCAGACTTAAAGATTTTGCAAAAACGTGTGCAAACTTTATAGGTAAAAACGTAATTTTTGATTTACCGTCAGAAATTGAGCAAAAAGGGTATTCTGTCGCAACACAAGCAGTTCTTGATAATAAAAAATTAAAAGCGATAGGCTGGGATACAAAATCTGATTTTAAAGATACGATTGACAGAACATTAAAAATTCTACAATAAAGATATGAGACTTACCGATTTAATTCTCAAATCCAAACTTACAGTCAGGGAAATAACTCCTCAAGAGAGTAGTAAATTAAAATTTGTTCTTCTTGAAATATATTCAGACATTCTTAAAGTTTGCAAGAAAAATAAATTAACGTGTTTTTTAGCTGGCGGTTCATGCTTAGGTGCAATTAGGCATAACGGCTTTATACCATGGGATGATGATTTTGATTTATTAATGTTGCGTCAAGAATATGACAAATTACCTCAACTTCTTGAAAATGAATATAAAGGGAAATACAATGTTATTTCACCTGTAACATCATCGAATGTACCGTATGCGTTTTATAAAATAGAAAAAATAGGAACCAAATTAGTAACGCTTTATGATTCTGATGAAACATCCCGTATTGCAATTGATATTTTCCCAATCGAAAGTATTCCAAGCAATAAAATAGCAAAATTATTTGTTGGCA
>JAEEXX010000158.1 GCA_016287985.1 Candidatus Gastranaerophilales bacterium | reverse complement strand
AAAACCAGTGACTACTACAACAAACGTATCTTTTCCAAGAATAAGATTCGTTTTTTGCGGGTTGAGGTTTATTCCTACACCTGCAATATTCTCTAACTCAGTAAAAATTGAATGGGCAAGTTCTTTTACTTTGTCTGCAACTTTTTGTGAATTTATAACAAGAATAACAAGATTTTTTTCGTTATATTCGGATGAGCGTATAACAACATGTCTCAAATCCCCGCTGTGATTTTTTTCAACATAACCGCTTATATTAAACTCTTTTGCTTTTGTTCTGATATAATCAATGATTACATCGCATGTCTTTGGTTGAATTGGGCAATATTTAATATTTACAAGCTCATGCGAACTTTGCTTATAATAACCTGCAATAATTCTTTTCGAATCCCTTGTTTCCGAGACCGGGTATTGTATTTTCCTTCTGTATTCTGTTATCTTTGGGCTGGGTATAACATTATTAACTTTAATATTTAATCCGTACAAGGCATCTTCTACGATTAACTTTTTTTGTTCTAGTTGAAACTTATAATCAATAAATTGGAGCTGGCATGCACCACAGACTTTTTGCATTGGGCATACAGGTTTACATCTGTATGGTGAAGGTTCAACAATTTCTGTTATAACTGCATTTGCATAACTTTTATTCTTCTTTGTAAGCCTGATCCTTACTTTATCTTTTGGACAGGAATTTTCAACAAAAATAACATAATTATTAAATCTTGCAATTCCAAATCCCAAATTTGAAAGCTTTTCAATTTCAACTGTTAGTTCTGCCGGAACTTCTTTCTTATTAGTTATTTCGTTGCATTGCATGGTTTGATTACCTGAATGTTACGTGTTTCAGAAATTTCCTGCCGAGCGTCCTTTATAATCTGCTTGTATTCATCGGAAAGACTTAGTCCGTTGCAAAGTCTGTCAATAAATCCGTTATTCAGTTTAACTGCCTTTTCCAGAGCACCTATGCTTTCAAGAACATCTTTAACATCACTAAATTCATATCCGAAAGACTGCTTTGATTGATATATCATTATTTCGCCTGTTTCGGCTTCCAACGGTTCTCCTCCAAGTTCAAAATGCAACTTAAAAATTGATTTTAGGTCTTGCAACTCAGCCTGCATAGTTGCAATACTTTGTTGTATCCTCAAATATCTATCAAATAAATAGTCAACATTTTTTAGTTGTTTCTTCTGCCAATCTAATTTTTGCAAGTACAACTTCTTTAATTTAGGATAAGCCAAGGCAAGCCCCATCGTGTCTGCCATTGCTCTATGGTGATTATTTAACTCAACATTAAAACGCTCTGTTAGTGCTTCCAGCCCGTGAGATTCAAGCTCAGGCGCAATTTCTTTAAACATCATCTGCGTATCGATATGCGGATTTTCTAATTTTGTACCATATAAACGAAGTTTTGCCTCATTTAAAAATGAATAGTCAAAAATTGCATTGTGTGCAACAATCGGATAATCGCCGATAAATTCAAGAATTTTGGGCATAACTTCTTCTTCAGAAGGTGCATCTTCAACCATTTCTTGTGTAATACCGTGAATAGCAATTGAGGACTTTCTAATATGTTGATGAGGATTAATAAGCGTTTGGTATTCATCAACTATCTTACCGTTTTCAAGTCTTACGGCAGCAAATTCTATAATTCGCTCTCTCGTATAATCCAGCCCTGTAGTCTCAGTATCTAAAACAATTTCAATTTCTTTTTTTCTTGGCATAACTTATCCTTTTGGGTAATTATATGTTATTTACCCCCTCCCTAATTATATGATAGCATGAACATTAAAGATGTGGTAATATCGTATCGTAAGGAGAAATATTATGGTTGTAGAAATAAATACAAATAATTTTGAAAATGAAGTTGTTAATAATCAGGGAATTACTGTCGTGGACTTTTTTGCAGATTGGTGCGGACCATGCAGAAAACTCGGACCAATTTTAGAAGAAGTTGAACAAGAGCTTTCATCAAGAGTAAAATTTACAAAGATAAATACTGATAATAATATAGAAATGGCAAGGAAATATCAAGTTAGCGGACTTCCGACACTGATGGTCTTTAAAAACGGGGAACCGGCTGAACGTATGGTCGGACTAATGCCAAAATCTTCTATAATTACTAATATTGAAAAACATATTTAAAATAATAAGGGCGCCTTCTGATTCTCAGAAGGCGCCCTTATTTTTATTTCCAACTATTTTAAATTAACTTTATTATTTTCTGCTAGAAATCTTGTTACTTTTTCATTTAATGCTTGTTGAGAAAGTGCATTGAAGACCCCAGGAGTTTGAGATAACTGTTTAATCAATGTATTTGGATCCATTCCGTACGTACGTCCAAGTTCACTTAACTTTGCTCCGAAATCCGCTTGGGAAACCGTAAGGTTTTCCTCTTTAGCGATTTTATCTATAACTAAAGAATTTTTAACTCTTACTGCCGCATCTTGCTTCAATTCATTAACAATTGAATCGTAGCCTTGTGCCTCAAGTGCCTGTTCCCATGTAAACCCCTGCATTTCAAGTTTTTGTTTGTATTCTGCGACTAATTCATCGGTTTCTCTGTCTATCATTGATTGCTGTATATCAACTTTTACAGCCGATACGACTTTTTCAAAGATAGCTTTTTCCGAGTTCATCCTGTCTATGTCTTCTTTTTGTTTATCTAAATATGACTGAATGTCGGCTTTAAGGTCGTCAACTGTTTTAAACGGACCTACTTTTTGGGCAAATTCATCATTTAGTTCCGGTAAAACTTTTGTTTTAATTTCATTGATTTTGCACTTAAATACTGCTGGTTGCCCGGCTAATTTCTTTTCATGGTATTCTTTTGGGAATGTAACGTTAATATCAAATTCTTCGCCTAAAGCTTTATCAACAAGCTGCTCCGCAAATCCGGGAATAAAACTCGAATTAGCTAAATCCAGAGTATAATTTTTAGCATCTCCGTGTTCAATTTTTTCTCCGTTTGAGAATCCTTCAAAATCAAATACTACAATATCATTAGCCTCTGTTTTTCTATCCGTAACCAAAACAAGTGTGGCCGATTGTTGAAGTAAATTATCCAAAGACTTTTGTAATGCATCGTCAGGAGTTTTATATCCGTCAACATCCACTGTTAAACCCTTGTACTGCCCAAGTGTAACTTCCGGACGTAACTCAAGCTTTGCCGTAATTTTCATATTCTGACCAACCTGATAATCATATGATTCAACATAAGGTTGTGTTACAATATCAAACTTATTTTCTCTTATAACTTCGGCAAATATTCTCGGCAATGCGGCTTCTAAAGCTTCATGCTTAATTCTTTCTACGCCGATATTTTGTTCTAAGATGTTTCTAGGAGCTTTACCCTTTCTGAATCCGGGAATATTGACGTATTGTGATAATTTTTTAGCTGCATTGTTATAGTAGTTAACTGCATCCTTAGCTGGAACTTCAATTTCTACTTTAACGACATTTTCAGGTAATTTTTCAATCTTTGTTTCCATATAAAAATCCTCTTATTTATGTAAGTTTTCAACTAATTAAGAAGTTACAATAAACAAAGGTATTATGCAATGTCTTATATATTTTGATGTAAAACTCATTTTATCGATAAGTATTAATATATTCGTACATTATCTTTTTTTTATTGCGAGCTCAAGAAATATTTTGGTGTATAAAAACTTATTTTTTTCATGTTCTTTCTTTTGTTTCTTTAATTCGGAGGTAAAGAAACCAAAAGAAAGAACCAAAGAAAATAAAGAAAGCACCGAATTGTTTTCTATGCCCTGCGGGCATTTTATTTATGCGGGCAAGCCCGCACTTTCAACGAGTCCTACTGTT
>JAEEXX010000157.1 GCA_016287985.1 Candidatus Gastranaerophilales bacterium | reverse complement strand
AATGATGTGGAACAGAAGAAGTGGAATTACGATTTGTCGGTTAAATATAGGTGGTTAAAGACTTATATGAAAAACGACTTCTTCAATCGCACATATAATAGCCATTCAAGTGTTAAACAGGTTAGTATCAAGGAACTTGATTATGTTAGAACCTATTTTAACGAAAAATGGTTAATAGAGTTTAAGGATATTCTTAATCGACTTGGTGAATTTGTGGTAGATGATGCGAAAACTCATTTGTACACAAAAAAAACTATTATTGCAGACCAACTATGGAAACTATCCAAGCGTACAACGCTTGAATTAGCATTTACATTTATTGGTGCATTGAAATCTACGAATGGAGAAATCAACAAATCTATTTTGACCTTATATTATAAGCAAACAGAAATAGAAAATGCCATTAAGAATCTTCAACAGGTATATGCTCCAAATCAAAGTAATGGTTTATTTGTGCTAGGTGCGTCTTTTAATTATTTCACAATTAATAAAAGACCCAAAAAATATACGTCAGAAATCAGTAATGTGCTGTATCAACTGCAAAACAAAAAAATAAGTTTGGCCATGCTTGAATCTAATAAAGAAATAGATCCTGATATTGCAAATTTATTACGCAATGATACAACGTATGAATACCAAAAAAAGAATAAAAACGATAAAGTAAGAACAGAAACGATATATTTTAATAAAGAGTATGATTATGATGACCTTGTTGCTCATTTGAAGAATTGGCGTTCGTTTCAATTCCGTATGTTCAATGAGGCTGTTCAAAAATTGGAATCAAAGGAAAGTGTTTCACAAGAGGAAATTGATGCAATAGATCAAGACTCTAAGATAGTATTGTTGCAGTTTGTCAATACAGGCGAACTAAAACACTATATCCAACTGAAGCAACAGCGTTTTGACATACAGAATAAACAAAATGAGGACGATGAAAGTAATAATAATGATGAGTTGGAAAGTATTGAGAGAGAATTAGATTCATATTTCGTCAATAAAACAATACAGGTAAAGAAGGGAACTCTGCTAACTGACGAAGTTAAGAAATCTCTAAAAGAATTGCAGGAAAAATTAAAAAGCAATTTAACCAAATTAAAATATTATCAGAAATTTTGTCGTTTCCTTATGCTTTTCGCAGGAAAACAGGGCCGCTTGAAACAGGATTTGAATGGATTGAAGAAAGACCAAACAAATTGTGAATTGTTGGGATATTGGTCATTTATTTACGAAGATATTAACAGTGATAGATGGCTGTATTTGATTAGTAGGGAAAAAATGTCGATTTTCAAAAATAAATTGTCTGAATTTGAAAATGACGACGTTAAATCCAAATCCGCAAGATTGTACTATATTAATTCCTTAACATTGAGGTCGTTAAGGAAACTTGTCTTTGATACGCCCTCGTTCAAGAAAAGTCTTTTTGATAACACAAAGAGTTTTAAATTTTCATGGGTCAAATCCCCAAACGATATTTTGAAATTTAAAATTCAATTTTATCAAGAGGTTTTGTGGTTTGTATTCAAAAATCAGCAAGAATTCGAGTTGGATTTATCCAATTATAACATTCTAGCATTGAAAAAAGTAAGATTTGACAGTGATGAGGATTTTGAGAGAAATCTTGCTGTAATTTCCAATAATACACTTACATTGAAATATTTAGAAGAACTTGTCTTTAGAACACAATCGTTTAAAAGACTTTTTGATAGAAAAAAGAATTTTAAATATTGTTATATAAAATCTGAAAAAGATATTAAAAAAAATGAAATTCAATTTTATCAAGAAGTTTTGAAGTTTGTATCCAATAATCAAATTTATTTTGAATTGGATTTATCTAGTTATGAGATCTCTACATTTGTCAATATGAGATTTAAGAGTATTGAGGATTTTGAAGCAAAACTTAATTCGATATGCTATAAGCGTGTTGTGAAAGTGGATGCTAATATTGAGAACACCATGAAAGAGTTTTCTGAAGGATTGTTTTTTAAAATTACTTCACAGGAACTACGAAATCCGAAAGTCAATCGTAAGCCTTTGACTGAAAACTGGATAAACTATTGGAATGCTGATAGTTTTATTACAAGGCTGAATCCTGAGATTAAGATCTTATGGAGAAATGCAAGAGAACATGCTATTAAAAATCATGACCCGTATATTTATAAAAATATAGGGATTGACTACGAGATGCATAATCGATACATCAAGGAGCAATTTACACTTGTTACAACATTCACCATTAATGCAGACAAGCAAAGAATTGAAACAGCATATAAGAATATAGCCCAAAAAATAGATGATGTGGAAGATTTTAACAACAAATTAAAATCTTTGCATTATGCTGTTGGTATTGACGAAGGCACCAAAGATTTGGCAACAATCACTTTGGTTAAAAAAGAAGACGGAAATGTGATACCGCAACGTTTCAAAATTACTCGTCTTAAAAAAGATGTGTATAATTTTGAAAATCAGGATAATTATGTGATGTTAAAAAATGGTGAAAAAATTAACTTATACAATTTTGCATTACCGTATATAAATAAAAAGAACGATTCAAAAAAACAATTTTATGTTTTATTAAATCCGTCGTATTTTTTGAATAAGGAACTGTTTAACAAAGTTTTTCCCACTTATAACTTTGACGAAATTAAGAATTTGCTGTTTGAAGAAGACGAGGTAGTTTCATTAGATTTGACTACCGCTAAGGTAATATGTGGTGTAATAGTTGAATGTGGTGATTTTAAAACTAATCAAAAATTGAGAATTTTACACGCAAAGCGTAGGATTATTGAAGCAATGCAAATGGTAGTTCAAAAAGACAACGACAATTCATATCCGGCATTAAAACCTAATGAAGACTATACTATTAAGTTAGGTGCAGAAACAATATATCATTTTAATAAAACCTACGAAGCCATACATCCCTACACAGATGTATGGACTGAAATTCAATCATTTTACGACAATGCAAAAGAAGAATACAAAAAACTCAATTATCAGTTTTCAATGGATTCGGCAGCAAATCTTGACGCCATCAATAAAGTAAAGAAAGTGATTGTTGGTAACATGATTGGAGTATTGAAATATATATATAATAAATACCCGTGTTATCTTGCTTTTGAAGATTTTGATGCAAATCAGGTTGAATCCAAAAAAATCTATAATGAAGGAGATATTTATCGTCTTCTTGAAAGGGCTTTGCTTAGTGGATTCAGAGAACAAGGTGTTGTTCCGATTGCAAGCGAATTAATAGCGATTAGGAATAGAGGCGAAATATGTAAGAATGATATTTCTCAATTAGGCATTATTAAATATGTTCCCGAAGGAAACACAAGTCTTTTGTGCCCTTGCTGTGGCGAGAAAGCATATAAAGGGAGCAACGACATTAAATATTTGGAGGATAAAGAGCAGCATATATTTAAATGCGTAAAGTGTGGTTACAATAATCAAAGTGATACAGCATTGGGGCTTAACTCTAATGATGCCGTTGCTGCATTCAATATTGTTAAGTTTTCTTTTAATGCAGAGAGAAAATATTATATACTAAACCCCAAATTTAACGATAATATGTTGACCAATATTCAAAGAGTATTGGTTGAGCCAAATAAAAAGTTCGACACCAACATTGCAGAATTTGATGAAGAAAGATATAAAGAACTCTCTAATATGTATAAAAATATTATTAAAAAGAGTGAAATAGACAAAACATCAAACGAATACAAGGAATATGTTAAACTTGGTAAAATACGTGAACAGAAAATGTACGAAGAAGGTCGTGCTATTATTTATTTGCTGAATCAAAATAATATTTTCTTCCGTACAAAATACGATTCAAAATACAATA
>JAEEXX010000156.1 GCA_016287985.1 Candidatus Gastranaerophilales bacterium | reverse complement strand
GATGTCGGATTAATTTTTCGTGTTGCCATTTTATTTTCTCCTATTTCTATCTTTTTGTTTGGCTTTTTCTTTGTATCTTAGGGAATAATGCCCTATTTTAAATTACTTTAGCACCTGCTATATTACTACATAGCGGTGAGTTCTTCGATTGGATCACCTTCAACAGTAACAATGGCTTTCTTTGAAGAATCTGTTCTGCCGAATTTCATACCCATTCTTTTCTCATGCGAAGGCATATAAACTGTCTGCACATTCTTTACTTTTCTGCCAGGGAAAGCTAATTCTACAGCCTGAGCAATTTCAATTTTTGTAGCATCTTTCTTTACTTCGAAAGTATACTTTCCTTGAGCCGTTGCCATCATTGACTTTTCTGTAATGATAGGCTTTTTGATTACATCATATAATTTTTCTTTATTCGTTCTACTCATTATTGCAACCTTTCTGTAATATCATTAACAGCTTTTTCAGTCATAACAACAAAATCAGCTTCAAGTAAATCTTTAACATTTAAGTTTGACGGCAACAAAAGTTTTACCGAAGGAATATTACCTGCTGCTAAACTTAAATTTTTGTTTTCATCAGCCATTGTATCCGCAATTACAAGAATCTTACCTGATAAGTTCAATGACTTGATAATTCCTGCCATCAATTTTGTTTTTGGTTCAGTTATTGCAGAGAAGTCTTTTACTACAATAATACAATCTTCTCTTGCAGAAAGTGCTGATTTAAGAGCCAACTTTCTTGCTTTCTGAGGCATATTAATTTCAAAGCTTCTCGGTTTTGGTCCGAATATTACACCACCACCAGCAAATAAAGGTGAGCGTAGTGAACCTGCTCTTGCACGACCTGTACCTTTTTGTTTCCACGGTTTTTTGCCGCCACCGGAAACTTCAGCACGAGTCTTTGCACAAGCCGAACCTTGTCTTGCGTTATTTAATTGTCTTCTTAATGCCAAATGCATTACGTGTAAGTTAGGCTCAACACCGAAAACTTCTTTTGCTAATGTGATTTCGCCTAATGCTTCACCGTTTGTGTTTAATAATTGTTTTGCCATTTTTATATTTCCTTTTGCTTTCCGATTACCCCTTTCTCTTTCGAGTTTTATATGGCAATAGCGGATTTTGTAATATTATCTGTTGTCTGTTACGAATTATTGCTTTACGCTCCGCAGTCATTCATTTTGTTTCGCCTCTGCGAAACAGGCATTCATTCTGCTCCGCGATTCTTCGAGTTAGCTCGCAAACGCTCGCATCACTCTACGCGAAATTCGTTAATTCCATTTTGTTCTTGAAGGAACGATTGTTACCAATTTGCCTTCTGAACCCGGAACTGAACCTTTGATTAAAACCAAACCGTTTTCGGAATCAACCTTAACGAGTTTAAGTTTAGTGATAGTAACTCTTTCATTACCCATGTTACCAGCCATTCTTTTACCCTTGATAACACGTGAAGGTGTTGTACCTGCACCGATTGACCCCGGTTCTCTATGGTTTTTTGAACCGTGTGCCATAGGTCCTCTTCCAAAGTTCCATCTCTTAACCGTACCCTGGAAACCTTTACCTATAGAAGTACCTGTTACATCAACTTTCTCAATGTTTGCAAGTACAGACAAATCAATTTCCTGACCAACTTTGTAATCAGCAGGATTATCTACCCTGAATTCCTGTAGATGTCTGTAATTATCCAAGCCATTCTTTTTGAAATGTCCGAGTTCAGCTTTTGTTAAATGTTTTTCTTTAGCTGCAATTGTACCGACCTGTATAGCATTATAACCGTCAGTCTCTTCTGTTTTAACCTGAGTTACAACAGTTTTATCAACTTTAATTACGGTTACCGGAACTGCCAAACCATCATTATCGAAGATTTGAGTCATTCCCAATTTTTTTCCTATTACACCTAGTGTCATGTTTTTTCCTTTCCGACATTAATCTTACGGACACAAAATCGCGACCTTAAAACTATGCCTTACTTCTTGCGAGCGCTACTTTTACTCTTTACCTATTTGGGTTACCTTTGTTTACCCACGGGGTTGCTGGCATCATCCGGTTTTGGCTTATTACCAAGGTCCCGTCATTTACCCCCCGGTGTAGTTCACATTATATGCATAATGCTATTATTAAATTTTCAAATTTCTGAGCTAGTGTTTGATTTGCTAATTATAATTTAACTTCAATATCTACCCCAGCAGGTAAGTCCAATCTACTCAATTCTTCGGTTGTTTGTTGAGTAGGTTCGTAAATATCGATAATACGTTTATGAGTTCTGATTTCAAAATGTTCACGAGATTTTTTATCAACGTGTGGTGAACGTAGTACACAATAAATACGTCTTTTTGTAGGCAAAGGAATCGGCCCGGCTACTTTAGCGTCTGTTCTTTTTGCTGTTTCCACTATTTTTTCAGCAGAAGCATCGACCAATCTGTGTTCATAAGATCGTAAACAAACTCTGATTCTTTGTCTTTTTGAATCTGTTGCCATTTTTCATTCCTTTATTTTTGTATTTCCATTCGCTAATTATCTAAAATTGGTTTCGCTGGGCGAATCAGCACACAACGACCTCATTCGGCTATCTAGCAGGATAATCGTAAAACAAACAAAAATAAGTGTCAACAAGGTAATTTATGTTTATTTCAAAATTTACAAAAATTTACAAAAGTTTTACGTATACACAACATCATTACTATTTAGCGTTATTATAACATCAAACTTGTTAATTATTATAAATATACTTAAATTATTAAAACTGTGTCATTTTATCATATATTTTTAAATTTTATGATATCATAACTATATGAACATAAATATTAGCCAAAAAGTAAAATCGTTGAATAATATGCTCTGCAATATAGATAATGCTTATCAGATGCTTTTGCAAAGCAAGAATCTTTCAGATAGCGATTATGCTATACTTTTTGCTATTTTAGAACTTGGAGAAGGCTGTCTGCAAAAAGATATTTCAAGTGCCAGTTATATCAGCAAAAAAACTATCAATACTACCATCAAAAAATTTGAACGTGACGGTCTTATTGAATTGAGAGCCGGTAAATATCCTAATATGCACATATATTTTACACAAAACGGACAAAAATATATTGAGGAAAACATAATCCCGTTAATTGATTTTGAAAATAAATTTATGGAAGATATTCCCGATAAAGAGTTTGAGCATATGGCTGAATTATATTTAAAATATATCAAAATCTTTAAACAAAAAGTCGAAGAAGCAAAGATATAAATGCACTGCCCCCAAAACTCCTATAATTTTATATCCGCGAATGAGCTATATGGAATAAATTTTATGTTTTTGTCACTGCAATAATCTGCAAGTCTTAGTTTTGCATAAAGTATATCAGCTTTATCCGCTACACAATAGTCAGAAACCCCATCCCCTATATAAATTATTTTGCTGTATTCTTTTCTTAAATCTTCAATAATTTTACACTTGCAAGTTCCGGCATTATTTTTACAGGCAGCAAAATCATTTGGAAATGTCAGTTCAAAACTCTCACCTCTAAATACCCCGTGATTAGAAATAATTTTTAAACCACGTAAATCATACTGCTCAAGTATTTTGTTTATAAAATAATCAATACCGTCACTTACCACACAAAAATCAATACCTTTTTTTTGAATTTTATTAAAAAAAGACTTGAACGTCACATCTATTTCTATTGTTTTGACAAAACTCGAAATCAATTCTTCCGATATATTTGGTACAAGTTTAAATTCTTCAATCAAGCATTCCTTTGAACTAATATTACCCTCTGCCCAAGCTTGTTCAATCGACTTCCAATCCCCTTCCGCATATTTTTCAATGAAAGCATAAAGCCCGTCTTCGCGTGTTATTGTACCGTCAAAATCACTT
>JAEEXX010000155.1 GCA_016287985.1 Candidatus Gastranaerophilales bacterium | reverse complement strand
AGGACTTTATTTTTGATTATATGTTCAGAGAACATTTAAAAAATGTATATTTGGCATTAAAGCTTGAAGTTCCTCAGTATCTTAACGATTCTCTTATTAAAAAAATAGAAATACCGTTTAAACGTCCTTCAAGAGAAATTTCTCCAAGGATGGACGGTTTATGTACAAGCGATGAGGACTGGCATAATTCCGGATTAATAAGTCTTTTAGACGGGCCTGTACATAGAGAAAACAAAAATGTTGATAAAATTCTTTTTGGCTGTGATGAGAATAATATGTATTTCAGATTACATGTTAACAAAAACTCAAGTGAAATGAGCTTTATGGAGCGAATAAATCAGTTTTATATATACGTAAGAAATGCAACAAATGCAGGTACAAGAGCATATATCAGACTAATCAGCAAAACTGATAATCCGTACCCTATATTGAGCGAAAAATTTGAGAATGAATTGACTCTTACGCTTGTCAAAGACACTCTCTATCCTCCGAGATTATCGACTTGTCTGCATCAGAATATGTGGACGCTGGCTAATCCTGAAGGAGTAAAATTAGTTTATAACGATGTAGTCGATTTAGCAATTCCGTTTGATACAATCGGAGTTGACCACGGAGAAACAGTTGAATTTTTCCTCGCTAACACTGATTCCGGAGTAAAAAATACCTATATTCCGCAAGAAATCTTACTTTCAATGGAAAGAAAATAATTAAAGTTTTTATTTAACCAAAATAGACACTATTTCATATATCTTTTTTAATTTTTTTTGCGGACATTGGTTAAGCAAGGTAACTATGTTATTTATGATATCCTGACTAGCATCAGAATTCATAATTAATAATTCTTGCGGTGTAATATTAAATGTTTTGCATATTTTATCAATTGTTTCAGCCGTAGGCTGATATTTATTACGTTCAATATTTGACAAGCCTTGTAAACTGATACCGATTTTTTCAGAGAATATTTCTTGTGTTAAGCCTTGTTTTTGCCTTAAGGCTCTTATGTTTGAGTTTATTAATTCTTGATACTTCATAAATTAAAGCATATAGTAATTCGCCAAATAGTTGTATAAACTAATTATTTATAAATATGTCTATTTAATTGTAAAGAATTGTAAAAATACCAATAAAATCACTAAAGTTTTTCAAAAAAAAAGCCGTTATACAAAATATAAAAAGTTAGATTCGTTAAAAATAGAAAGGAGCATAACATGGATATTTCAATTAAAAAAGGCGAGGGGATTTCACAGGCAGTTAAACGGCAGCTTAATGAAGAAGGCATTCAAGATAATCAATTTACCGGAAGTATCTGGTCAAAAATCCAACAATCGTTGAATGACGGTGTCAGTGTGATTAAACACGACGATAAAGAAACTAAAATTGGTGAATTGTGGACTGAATTAAGTAAAAATGTTAAGACTTATGTTGATGATATTTTAAAAATAGCGGAAAATACTTGGAATAGTATCAAAAGTTTGTTTACTTCTACACAAGCATCGCAAGGGGTAAACACCAACAATAATGTACCATCGGCACCAACTTTAGATAAGTTACCGTCAAAGCCTGATACATCCAAAATTGTACCTTACTCTGAGTCAAACAGACAAATTGATACTTATCGTACTTATGATGAGGATAAGACAGAATGGATTTATAATCCAAGTACAAATTATAATGATATGAAATGTTATGATTTCCAAGGCAGATTATTATTCTTTGAAGAATACACTGATAATGGACAAAAAACGCATTATTATGATACTAACGGTAAAGAAGTAAAATGTATAGAAGAAGACGATAACGGCAACATTATAAGTATTACAGAGTATGACAAAAATGGCAGTATCTTACAAGTAGCAACAAAGAGCAATCAAGGTTGGGTGTATAATCAACAATCGAATATCCAGTTTAAATATGATAATGACGGAAACTGTACTACAGTAATTGAATATGACAATGATGGCAAAAAGAAAAATGTTACAGGATATGAAAAAGGAAATCTTCAATACCACCAGAAATATGATGGTTCAAATATTATAGGTCATAATGATGAAACGGGCAGTGATTATATACTTAAAAAAGATGAATCCGGAAATACTTATCGCCAAATTTATTATAGAAAAGATGGTACAACGGTATTAATCGATAAATTACCAGATAATAAATATGTAAGATATGAATATGATACTGACGGTAATTTAAAAGACCAATATTTTTGTAACGATCAAGGGAATCGTATTTAATGATTTATAAGTTTAAACAAGAAAGGAGCAAAAAATGAATTTTAATTATGGTATGAATTTTAACGTAAAAGCAGCAAAAGTTGAGCCCAAAAAGCCAGAAGAAGGGGTAAAAGGAAAAGATGAAAAGCCTGAAGAGGCAACTTCTCCAAAAGCAGCTCCGGAAACTGTAGTGTTGACAGGAAATGCAACTGAGATACAGGCTGCAATAAATAGAGCAACAGTAAGAGGCGCAATGGGCACAACCGCAACACAACAGATCGAAGGTGATGATAGAGACTTTGGAGCAATGTTAGCTGAATATTGTCAAATGAGGCAATTTTATTTAGACCATTTAGAGCAATTTACACCGGAAGGTCAGAAAGACTGCCTTTTAGAAATGCAGACTAAGATAGAGGATATTGTAAACTTTTGGTATGACCCTGATAGCCAAACTCAAAATCCGAACTGGTTTTCAGGATGGCCTATAAATTTAAATGAGCTTTATGAAGATTATAACAATTGGGCAAGTGAAACCATAGAAGTTAATAATTGGATACTAGATCATGGAGAAATTGAGAATCTTGGTCCGATTGGAAATATGTTCAGGGCATTGGATGAGGACCACCACGCTTTAAATCCTCATTTTGTATACGATATGATGGAACCCGGAATCGGCAGGGTAAAATATTTCAGAGGTAAAGTTCAGGAATATCAAAATGTTATAAATCAAATGAATGAAACCGTACAAAAATTTATTGCAGAATTCGGTTATGCGGCATTTAGTCCGTATGCTCAGGAATTTGACCAAAGGTTAGCCGAATTTCAAGCAAAATTATCCAGTGCGGAACGCTATCTTGATCTTGCGAACAAAGACCTGCCATCACACGATGACGAGTCAAATAAAATTGTTGAGCAAAATCAGCTTGAAAGATAAAATAAAACTTTCAAAAAGAGGATGGCAGTTAACCATCCTCTTTTTATATATTTACGAGATTTCTTTTAACCAACCATCCGGGGCCTCAAGTCTGCCCATCTGGATTCCTGTAAGGGTATCATAAAGTTTTTTTGTAATCTCGCCCATTTTTTCCATACCGGACGGTAACAAAATCTCTTTCCCGTGATCAACGATTTTTCCCACGGGAGAAAGGACGGCTGCTGTTCCGCAAAGTGCGCATTCCTTGAACTCTGGAACTTCTGTCATATAAATTTCTCGTTCTTCCGCTTTCAAACCCAAATATTTTTCTGCAACATACATCAAAGAACGTCTGGTTATTGAAGGTAAAATTGTATTGGATTTTGGAGTAACAACTTTGTTATCTTTGGTTACGAAAATAATATTTGCACCGCCGGTTTCTTCAACTTTTGTTCTTGTTGCGGAATCAAGGTACATGTTTTCGTTATATCCTTGATTATGCGCATCTACTATGGCATGGAGACTCATTGCGTAATTCAAGCCCGCTTTTACGTGGCCTGTTCCTCTCGGAGCCGCTCTGTCAAAATCCGGCACTCTTAACGTAATGGGCTTTGCACCCCCTTTAAAATACGGGCCAACCGGAGTAGCAAATATTCTGAATTGAAATTCAGTTGCGGGTTTAACTCCGATTACGGCATTTGAACCGAACATATAAGGCCTTAAATATAATGTTGCGCCGGA
>JAEEXX010000025.1 GCA_016287985.1 Candidatus Gastranaerophilales bacterium | reverse complement strand
TGTAGTCGCAGGCAGACATTCAACAGGTACACTCGCCGCAATAAGTATTGCGACAGCAATAACGAATTGTATTTTGATGCTGGGAATCGGTATTTTGGTAACTTCGTCCGCTATTCTTTCCAACTACAGAGGCGGTGGTAAAAATATTGAAAAATATTTTTTCCCTTCAATAAAAGCTACGATTATATTAACAATAATAACTTCAAGTATTATTTTTGCTTGTATTCCGTTTATTGATAAAATAGGATATACAACTGATTTAGCCAAAATTGTAAAAGATTATTTCTTTATAACGGGGTTTGCTGTTTTCGGAGGATATTTGCACTGCGCAATGAAGGAATATCTTCAAGCCTTTGAAATTGTTGTTTTTCCTAATTTACTTACTATTTTTTGCGTATTTTTAAATTTGGGTTTAAATATACTTTTTGTCTTCGGCTACGGAATAATTCCTGAAATGGGTGCAATCGGACTTGCAATATCAAGTTTAATTGTCAGATATTTTATGGGAATAGTTCTTTTTATATATGCACTTAAAAAAATCAAAGTTCAATATTTTAAAGACCATAATTATTACAAAGATTTGATAAAAATCGGATTACCTGCATCTTTTGCAATAATGATTGAATTTACAGGATTTAATATAATAACCGTTTTTATGGGAAGAGTAGCAGGAATCTATGCAGCCGCGCATAATCTTCTCTGTACATTTACAACGGTTGCATTTATGATTCCGCTCGCAATTTCAAATGCAACAGCTGTAAAAGTAGGATTTGCAAACGGAGCAAAGGATTATATAACATTGAAAAAATATGCATACACGTGTCTTGGAATGGCAATTATGATTATGAGCATATCAGCTTTATTAATAGGACTTTTCCCAAGATTCTTAATAAGCATTTTTACTCCTGACGAAGCATTAATAAATGTTTGTATCCCTATTTTGTATGTATTATGCTTCTTCCAAATATTTGACGGATTACAAGTGTCATTTGCAGGGATATTTAAGGGATTAAAGAATACAAAAATAGTTATGGTGTCAAATTTTATAGCTTACTGGATTATATCATTTCCGTTGGGATATATGCTTGCATTTAAATATAATATGAAACTTATCGGTTTTTGGTATGGATTATTAGTTTCATCTGTTGTAATTTGTTCCATTATGCTAATATCAATGTTAGTCAAGTTTAGAAAAATGAAAGCGGAATAAAAATGCCTCACTTTTTTATAAATTCGTGTAATGTTGAAAAAGGTTTTGTAACAATATGTGACTCAGAGAACTACAGACATATTGCCAAATCTCTGCGTGCAAAAATAGGAGAGAAATTATTACTTATTGACGAAAATCAGCTTCAGTATGAAACAGAGATAAAAAAAATCGATTCAAAAGAAATTATTTGTAGTGTAATTAAAGCATATCCATCCAATCGTGATTTGGATTTCGATTTATATCTTGCTCAAAGTCCGTTGCGAAGTGATGCTCAACTCACAATTATGGAAAAGGCAACAGAACTCGGTATAAGAAGTGTTTATCCCGTTATGACAGATAATTGTTCTGTACCGTTTGATGCGGTGACAAAAAAGGTTGTTAAATGGCAAAGAGTTATGTATGAGGCCTCAAAACAATGCGAAAGAGCTAAAATACCTACTTGCTGTGAACCATCTTCTTTTGAAGATATTTTATCAAATAAATTTGATAAAATTCTTGTTTTTGCTGAACGTTCAACTGAAATATCTTTAAAAGAATATCTTATTCAAAATCCGATAAAAAAAGGTGAAAGAGTCCTTGTTATTATAGGGCCTGAAGGTGGATTCTCACAAAAAGAATTTGATTATTTTAAATCAAAAGAACTTCCATTAATTACGTTGGGAAGTTTAATTTTGAAAGCAGAAACCGCTGTTATTACAGCACTAGGGAATATTATTTATGAATATAAAGGATGATTTTATACTCAAAAATATTAATGAAGGCTACCTTGTTGGCGGTTCTGTAAGAGATTTTCTTATGGGTAAGAATTTTACGGACAGAGATATTGCTATAAAAGGCGCGAAACAATTTGCAGAGAAACTTGCTGAACAATTTGACGGAACATTGATTGTTTTAGATGAGGTTAATCAAATTTTTAGAGTAGTTTTGAAAGATAAAATCAATTATCTTGATATTTCGGAAATTGTTGGAAATTTTATCGAAGAAGATTTAACAAGAAGAGATTTTACAATAAATTCAATAGCGTTTGACTTAGATACTTGTAAATATATCGATACTGTAAATGGAATGCAAGATTTAAAAAATGGGATACTCAGACACTATAAAGATTCCAATTTTGAAGATGACCCATTAAGGATTTTGAGAGCTTTTAGATTTATTGCAATTACAGGTTTTAAACCTGCCGATGTTTTAATATCTGCAATAAAAAAATATAAATCACTATTATTAAATCCATCAATAGAAAGAATAAGTTATGAAATTATGAAACTTTTCGGGGGTAAATACTGCTCTGATACACTCCTTTTAATGGATGAGTATGGAATTTTAGAAGGACTTTGCCCTTTTGTTAAAGAGATGAAGCAAGTTCCACCTAATTCTCATCACCATCTGGACTTGTTTCACCACGTTGTAGAAACAGTTAAGAACATTGAGATGTTGTATGAAGATGGAGATGCTGTTATCAAAGAACATATGGATAAGGTTGATTTTGGCGGATTCCCGAGAATTAATCACCTGAAACTGGCGGGATTTTTGCATGATATAGGTAAATATTCTACCTGGACAATAGAAGAGGATACCGGAAGACATAGGTTTATCAAGCACGATGACGTTGGTTCAAAAATGTGCGTAAAATACTTAAAAGATTTGAAATTTTCAAAAAAGCAAGTCGAGTATATTTCAACTATGATAAAAACTCATATTTATCCCTCTAATGTAATTGCGGCACCTGATTTGTCGGAAAAAGTCATGATGCGGTATTTAAGAAAGATGGAAGATAATGTCATTGATAATATTATCCTTGCAAAAGCCGACCGACTCTCTGCTCGTGGTGAAGACATAACTGACGATATGATTAAATCCAATCTTGACGGATTGGATAAGCTTTTGAATTTCTACCTTAAAAATCGGGACTCAATGCAGCCTTTGCCAAAATTGTTGGATGGAAATGAGATTATGGAAATGCTTAATATAAAACCTTCGCCAAAACTTGGGAAAATTCTTGATGCTCTTCACGAAGCACAGCTAAGCGGAAATGTTAATACAAAAGATGACGCGGAAGTGTTTGTAAAAGCTTACAAGTTATAAACCTTTTACAAGTTTCAAAAAGTTATTCTTTTTGGGAAGAGTTTCTTTAAGCTCCTTAATTCTTTGACTAGCAAACACTGCATCTTCGGAGAATTTTTTGAGTTTTAAAAATTTCTTATAATATCTTATAGCATCTTCATATTTGCCCATTTTGTCAAAACTCATTGCTATCCCCAAATATGCTTTATAATAATCAGGATTCTTTTTTATAAGTTCAAAGAATGTTTTCGAGGCTTCATTAAAATCTCCCATACCCATTAGCATAGCCCCTTTGTTATAATAAGCTTTCAAAAATTCTGGATTGGTTTCAATAAGCTTGTTATATATCATTAAAGACAATTCAGGTTCATCTACGAGTTCGTGTGCGATAGCAAGCTGAATTTGCGCTTCTAAATTATCTTTATTCAAAACAATTGCTTTGATTAAATATGGAATTGCATCTTCCGGTCTGCCGTCAGAAAGGCAGCATACACCCAGTTCAAAGAAATATTTATCATTTTGTTCGTCAATCTTAATTAGTTTTTCCAGTACATTTTCAGCTTTCTTGTATTTTGTAAGATATTTATAAGAAGAAGCAAGTCCCCAGTACGCTTCCTGATGGTTTCGGTCAAGCATTATGGAATCCAAATAGCACTTTACGGATTCTTTGTACAATTTTGAAAATCTTAAAGCATCTGCTTTTATGCATAATTCATAGGACCGTGGCCTAACTGGTAAACTGACTTTATTAACAGCCTTATTAATATTATCCTTAACGTTTGACTTAACTAACATAATCCTCTCCCGACTGTATTCTATAAAATATGTTTTCAGGGTATAACATCCATATAGATGAATTTATTTTTTGGACAAGTGATACTTCACCCAAACGGACGATTTTTTGAGGCATGGGTTTTTATATAATCAAAGAACGGAGAGGATATATTGTTAAAGGGGAAGTTAATCTAATGATATATGACAGACGGTGGTATGATTCTGATGATAATACAAAAAGAGCTCTGGAAATATTGCGGGATATGGATGATACGCAGCGTAAGGCTTTATCAAAAGATTTGACAACTGTAGTTAAACAAATTAAAGACTTACACAATGAAGAAGATAACGATGACCAAGATGTAAGCCTCGGTATTGACAGAGTTTTGGGTCTCTATAAAATTTCAAATTCAAGACGTTGGTATGATAAAGTCAGTATTCTCTCTTATGCAATGAAAACAATGTCAACATTACCCAGTGAAGATTTTTATAATATTATGGAAGGGATAGCAGTTTCTGCCAACAGATAAGCTTTATGCCGAAAATTGCCATATGATGCTCTATTGAGTTTTTAGTCTGAATTTGTTATAATCAAAGCTGGAATTAAATGAGAAGAGGACTATTATGAGTAATATTGTGATTTATTCAACAAAGCCGATGCCTGAAATGGAAGCTGTATTGTCAGAAATTGATGATGCGGAAGTCAGAACTGTTGATATAGCTAAAATGAAAGACTATGCTGTTATTAACCCTTCATTAATGATAGTTACTGATATTGAACTCGCAAATGAAGCTTTAATGACAAATAAATTCCCTTGTCCGATGTTGTTTATCGGTGCTGTTAAAAAAGATGCTACTGTTAGAGCAGAGGGCTATGACTTCATAGCTGATTATAAAAATACGGATGAATTTATTGTTCGTGTAAAAGCTTTGTTAAAAATTAAAGAAATTAAAGATAAACTTGAGAGAGTTAGTACAACAGACGAATTGACCGGCTTACATAACAGAAAATATTTGCAAGAACGTCTCGAAGAAGAAATTTCCCGTTCAAAACGCTACGGAACAAAGCTTTCCTGCATTCTGTTTGACATAGATTTCTTTAAGGTTGTTAATGATATGTACGGTTATGAATGGGGTGATATTCTGCTTAAGAATATTGCTAATAAACTTGATGCGATGATTAGAAGAGAGGACATTCTCACCCGATATGGTGATGAAGAATTTTTACTTGTTCTTCCTAATACTTCTGAAGAAAATGCTTTTCTGTTTGGAGAAAGATTCAGAAGAGAAGTAGAAAAGATGGAGTTTATTCCTGCCGGAGAAGAAGAGGCTCACAAGGTTACTATTTCAGGCGGTATTTCAACTTATCCGTGCATGCCTGATGTTGAAGAAGATGCAAACACCGTTATTCGGTATGCTGAGCACGCTTTATACAATGCTAAACATAGAGGGAAGAATAAAATAATTCAATTCTCTCAAATGAATTTGGAAATGTAATTAAGTTTTCTAAAATGAAAAGCGGGGCGATTATTGACCGCCCCGCTTTATTATACAAATAATATTAATATCTGTAATGAGCAAATGCTTTGTTTGCTTCAGCCATTCTGTGTGTATCTTCACGTTTCTTGCATGCTGCGCCTGAACCGTTTGAAGCGTCAATAATTTCATTAGTCAATTTGCTTTTGAATGATTTACCGCTTCTTTTCTTTGCAGCTTCAATAATCCAAGAAGATGCCAATGCAAAACCTCTGTCAGCTTTTACATCGATAGGAACTTGGTATGTTGAACCACCGATACGTCTTGCTTTAACTTCGAGCAAAGGAGTTGCATTTGTAATAGCTTTTTGGAATATTTCCAATCCCTTTTCATTGGTTTTTTCTTCGATTTCAGCGATTGCTGAATAAAAAATTCTTTCAGCTAAAGATTTTTTGCCGCGTCTTAGAATTCTGTTTATAAATTTAGAAACATCAACACTATTGTAAATAGGGTCAGCGGCAGGAATTCTTCTTTCCGGTTTAGATCTTCTTGACATTATTTCTTACCTCCCTTGTCTCTTTTAGCACCATATTTAGAACGGCTTTGTGTTCTGTTAGCAACACCTGCTGTATCCAACGTTCCACGTACAATGTGGTAACGCACACCTGGGAGGTCTTTAACCCTTCCGCCTCTTATAAGAACAACGCTGTGCTCCTGAAGATTGTGTCCGATACCCGGGATATAAGTGGTAACTTCAAATCCGTTTGTTAATCTTACTCTGGCAACTTTTCTTAATGCTGAGTTTGGTTTTTTAGGGGTTGTTGTGTAAACCCTTGTACATACTCCACGTCTTTGAGGACATTCCATCAAAGCAGGAGATTTTGTTTTGTCTGTCAGTTTTTTACGTTCTTGACGAACTAACTGGTTAATTGTAGGCATTTTTTTCTCCTTATATTTTCTGCTATCTTGGCAAACCCGCTTTATATCCCGAAACCCTTACTCATTCCGGCGGCGTTTTGCCTTCTATTTTGTGCGATTTTATCATTCCGGCTCCGACGTTAATGCCGTTTGACCTGATAATCCGCACCCACCTGCCGTCAAATCCAGCACGAAAATTTCGACTAAGTGCTAAAAAGATTCTAAAATAAACAATAATAGGTGTCAATGGTTTTTTGCGGTCCAGTAAAGTGTTGGTTAAAATATAATGACCGAGGATACCAAAGTATCAAATCACTAAAAAAATTTTTTGGTCATTTCTGACGAGCTAAAATATTAAGCGAGCAGAAAATTTGCAAAAGAAAAAGTTGCCAAGAGAGAATTGGCAACATTAAATAAACACGAGGATATTAAGAGAGAGTATAAAAAGAAATCTTTTTTAATAACATCGTTTAAACTTAAACTTTATTATTTATTTTTTTGTTTCGTTTTCCCCTTTTTGTTTCTTAGACCTTACATATATATAAAGTATTTTTGTTTTTCAAAATTGCCTATTTATAACAATTTTTTTTAAAATTGTTACACTCCTTAAAATATTAATGAAAAAAGGTATTTAAAGTATATATTGTTTAGGTAAGTGTTTAATCATTTGATATAGCAGATTGGTAAATGTCATTTTTATTGTAATCAAAAAGGGCAGATAATATGATTGAAATTTCTTTATTTTTGAATCCTTTAGATTTAAGTATGTTTATTTTGTTGTTCATTTCAGACAAGTCTGCATTTGAATCTGCATAAATCATACAGACTATTTCGCCTTTAATGCCATGCTCAAAATATTCAATAAGTTTTGAAGGTGTATCAATAATTACTTCTTCATATAGCTTTGAAAGTTCTCTTCCAAGCGCTGTTTTAATTTCACCCCTGTGTTTTTTAATAATTTGTAAAGTAGTTAAGATTCTTTCCGGCGAATCATAAAAAACAATATTTTGAGTTGAATATTTTGTAATGATATTTTTTATTTGGTTTTCTGTTCTCGGAATAAAACCAATAAAAAAGAACTCTTCACTATTTCTGGGAATTTGGGATAAAAAGGTCGTAACTGCGCATGCTCCCGGTAAGGAGGTTACAGAATAACCATTTTCAATTATTCTTGGTAAAATTACGGCACCTGGGTCGCAAATCATCGGTGTTCCAGCATCTGATACCAATGCAATCTTTTTGCCTTCAGATAATTCTTTTAAAAAAAAGTCTAATCGCTCTTTTTCATTATATTTATGATAAGAGATACTTTTGGTTTTAATATTGTAATGATTAAGTAATTTTTGAGTAGTTCTTGTATCTTCACAGGCAATTAAATCAACATATTTTAGAACTTCAACGGCGCGAACGGTTATATCTTGTATGTTACCTATAGGGGTAGGAACTATATAAAAATCAAAATCTCTGGTCATAGTTAACTCTGCCACTTTGTTTTTTCAAGAAATGTTTTTACCGCACTTTCAAAATCTTTTGGTGTAGTTAATGGGTTTTCCCCATCTGATATTTTAATTTGTGGAGGAACACTCTTCCCAACTTTTTGATAGGCAGTTAATATAAAATAAATTACAAAAAAAGAAATTCCGACAAGAATCATTGCTACCAAGAATTTTTTTACCAACTTACGTTTACTAATAGGTTGTTTATGCGGAATTGACGAGTTAACTTGGGATATATTTTCAGTATAATCATTATCCTCATCAATGGTTTGAGAAGAATAGGCACGAGTATCAATTGAAGAAGGTTCTTCAATCGTTGAAAGTTCATTTTGTAAAACAGACGGAGTTTCTTCTGCAACAACCTGTATTGGCAGTAAAAGAATTCCCGTTAATATAATTGATCATATTTTATTCTTCATTTTTTGAATCATTCTTCTTTACTGTCCTTGGTTTGCGCTGTGTGTTTCTGTTTGGACGTTTTGAACGTGTTTTTTGTACTTTTTCTTCTGATTTAGTGTCAGTATTCTCAGTAGAAGGTGTTTCCGGAATAACCGGTTCAATTTCCGGATTTGAAGGGACTACCGTTGAGGCTGTTTTTTCATCCACAATTTCTTGTTTTATTTTCTTTTTATCAAATCTTGGCTTTCTCGAATTTCTTCGTTTTGTTTCTTTTTCTTCCTGAACTTCCTTTACTTCTGATTGAGCTTCCAAGGAAGGATTAACTTGCGGCTCAAGTTTTTCTTCTTGGATTTTAACTTCTTCCTTAACGTCGTTTTGTGGTTGATTGTTATTGAATTTATTAAATTTATTCTTTTTATTATTCATAGGAAGTTTAATTTTAGCGGCTTTTGCTCTGTATTCACCTTCTGCGGTTGCTGATGCAAATTTAATGTCTTCCATTATGTAACCGTTCCCTTGGCAATGCGGACATTTCTTGGCAAAAATTTCACTGATTGCTTGTCCTTGTCTGTGTCTTGTCATTTCTACAAGTCCTAAATCGGATAATTGTCCGACCTGAGGTTTAGCCTTATCAGCCTCCATAGCAAGTTCAAGTTCTTCCATCATTGCAAGTTTATCAACACGGCTCAGCATATCAATAAAGTCGATAATAATCATACCGCCGATATTTCTGAGTCTGAGTTGACGTGCTATTTCGTGAACTGCCTCAATATTAGTTTTTAATATTGTTTCATCCTGAGTTGCGGAATTTGTAAACTTACCGCTGTTAACATCAATAACGGTGAGTGCCTCAGTTGTTTGAATAAACAAATATCCGCCGGAGGGAAGATTAACCTTCATGTTGAGAGCTGCTTTAATTTCTTTATGAATATCCATTGCCATTAATAAAGGCTCTGAACCTTTGTATAATGTTACATTTATATTCTTATTCATATGCCAATTTTGAAGAAGATTCTGAACTCTGTTAAGTGCAAAACCGGTATCTACAATAATTTCTTCGGTATCTTCATTGCATGCTTCCCTTATAACCCTATAAAGTAAATCTTGATCTCTGTATAAAAGATTAGGAGGAGTCATGCTTTCAGCAGAAGTTATTATATTATTCCATTTCTCTAAAAGAATTTCTAAATCTTCCTGAATATCAGCTTCTGTCTGACCTTCAGCTTCTGTTCTTACAATTATTCCTACTCCAACAGGCTTAAGAAGGTTAACAACAGATTTTAATCTGGCTCTTTCTTTTGCTGATGTGATTTTCTTACTTACATTTACTCCGGTTTCATTAGGCATAAGCACTAAAAATCTTCCGGGGAGGGAAATTTCTGTTGTTACGCGAGGTCCTTTGTGCCCTGTCGGTTCTTTTACTACTTGAACCACAATTTTTTGTTTTGGTTTTAATTTATCTTGAAGTGCACCTTTTCCGCCAATGTCTTGTGCGTGAAGGAATCCCATTTTATCAGAGCCGACATTAACAAAAGCTGCTTCAATGCTCGGTAAAATGTTTTCAACCTGAGCGAGGTAAACATCTCCTAAAATAATTTCACCTCTATGTACATAAAATTCAGAGACTTTTCCGTTTTCCAAAACTGCGGCGATATTATCACGTTCAGCGATTACGATTTTGTTGGGCAAATTTGTTTCTCTCATATTTAAATCCTTTACTGCTATAATTCTCTCAATTTCTCGTCAAGGAATTTCAACCGTACAACTTCAAATATTTGATTCGGAGCAATTAGCTCCATCAAACTGTCTGCTCTAAGAGCAGGTACATCCGAACCTTGACCTGTTTTTAGGTATATAAACAGACTTCCATTTTCAAATCTATATGAACCTATAGATTTCTTAATATCTGTTGTTTTTTCTAAACCTTTCTTGTTTTTCTTCGTCAATAAAATTTCTGGCAAAGACAAAACTCTTTCTACATCATAGCGGAATTTTTCGAAATTGTAAAGAGGGGTGTGGTAAATATCCGTCTCAGCTTGTGTTTTAGAAGCTATGTCTTTTGCGTATGGAGTGATTTTATATTCTGCCCACTGTGCTTCTGTTTCTATTGGCTTGCAGCGCAAATCAACCTCTCTTATTGAAATGATTTGAGCACCTTTCGGTAATTTAGGTTGTATAATTTCAACCAATTCATTGGGTTCATATTTATCAAGCAATTCGATATCAATTATTTCTCCTTCACTTTCTGAAAATAAAGGAAGCGCAATTCCCATTGAGACCTTCATTGTCGGGTTGAATCCCAGTGAGTATACGACACGCAGTCCTGTTCTTGCAAGTACTTTATGGAAAGTATTTTGCCAATCAAGATGCGAGAAATATTTTAACAATCCTTTTTTAGTAATTTTTAAACGATATTTGTATATTGGAATATTTGGGTCGGGGTGAACCCTTGTCGGGTCAACAGGTTTTTCTTTTACAATATTTTGTGCCTCAGATGATGCAATAAACGGTTTAGCAAGAACTTTATGCGTTTTAAGATTTTTACAAACCCCGCAATTTATACATTCATGTTCACAGGTTTTTTGTAAATTAAATTCACAGCCTTGCATGTGGGCAAGTTCATATTCTTTTTGGAGCCATTCTTTATCAAGCCCGACCTCTATAAAATCCCATGGTAATTTTTCCGTCAAAGAATATTCTTTTTCCGATTTTTCTTTCAGAGTAAATCCGAGTTCTTCGGCTGTTTCATTCCAAATATTTTTGTCAAAATATTCTCCCCAGGCATCTAAGTAGCAGCCTTTTTTATAAAGTGCATAAATATAATCGCAAAGCGAAGAATCCCCTCTTGTAAGTACGGCTTCTATTTGTGATATGAATTTTTCGTGATAATTAATTTTTAAACCTTTAATATGCCTTGTTTTCTCTTTTAAATATTTTATATGTTCTTCAACTATATCGAGATTCATTTGCCCGCACCATTGAAATGGGGTAAATGGTTTAGGTACAAATATGGACAGTGTACAGGTTATCTCAAATCCGTGAGTTAACCCTTTTTCTTTTTTTATAAGTTTGGCACGATACTTGATTTTATTGAGAAGTTCGGCCATTTCGTCCATATCTTCAAGTGTTTCTGTCGGAAGTCCGCAAATAAAATAGAATTTGAGCTTTGACCATCCGTTTTCATAAAGAGTGAGAGCGGCATCAATAATTTGTTTTTCCGAAATATTTTTTTTGATAACATTTCTAAGTCTTTGGCTTCCTGCTTCCGGAGCGAGAGTTATAGTTGATTTCCTTACTGATTGGGTAAGTTCGGCAAGCTCCAAATTAAATCCGTCTATTCTTTGGCTTGGCAGGGAAACAGAAATCTTTCTTTCATTAAAATCAACCGCAAGCTCTTTTATAACTTCCTTAATATTGGAATAATCGTTGGAGGACAATGAAAGCAGAGAATATTCGTCATAACCTGTATTTTTTACCAACTCTTTTGTAATTTCAATAATATCTTCAGCGGAACGTTCTCGAATGGGAAGAGTTACATGTCCCGGCTGGCAAAATCTGCACATTCTTCCGCAGCCACGTCGAATTTCTACAACGGCTCTATCTTGGACAGAGTTTGAAAACGGTATCGGATAAGCACTGGGTGCATATTCTTTTAAAAGTGGGGATATTCTTTTATTTACCCCTTTATTTCCACCCATACTCCAACAGCCTTCTATTTTACAAAGTTCCGAGATTCTTTCTTTTCTGGGTTTTCCTTTCGTTTGCTCTAAAACTTTACATACCTCTACCATCATTTCTTCACCGTCGCCGATACAAAAAACATCAATAAAATCAACCAGAGGTAAAGGATTGAAAGCGCAAGGCCCTCCGGCAAAGACGATTGGTTCATCCTCTCCTCGTTCCGAATTTTTCACACCAATTCCTGACATTTCGAGCATTTTTAAAACTGTTGGATAAGAAAGTTCATACTGTAAAGAAAATCCTATTCCATCAAAATCTTTTAAAGCATGTTTGGATTCAACTCCGTATAAAAACTCCGGCTTAAAATCCGGTTCCGGAGCATATGCTCTGTCAGCCATGTAGGGGCAATAGTATTGATTCAATTCTGAACTTTCACTCGGACGTTTGTATGAATTTACCATATCATAAAGAATTCGCACGCCTAAGTTACTTATTCCGATTTCGTACTTATCCGGAAAAACAAAAGCAAATCTAACGGAAGCTAAATCAAAGTCTTTGTTGTATGAAAGGAATTCTCCTCCTACATATTGATAAGGTTTATTAGCATTGTATAACGCTTCATATTGGTTTCTGAAAAAACAGGTCATAAGATTTTCCGTCCCCGATATGTGATTGTATCTATATTCCAATTTTCATTCCAAATAATTTCACCATCAATATTCAGATTATGATATTTATACGGATTATAAATGTATTGAGGGTCAAACATACCGGCTAATGCAAGATTCTTAATGATTTTGTCTAACAATGTCGTACTTCCTGCAATTGTTCCGTTGGATGATGTTGCTTTTTCTCCGTCATAATATATTTTTGAACCTGCAAATATCGTTTCTTTTAAGCTGCTCTCTGTGATTGGAAGTGCATCGCTGACCAATATAACTTTATTTTTCGGTTTTGATTTGAAAAACAGTTTTAAGGCATCTTTGCTTACATGTATGCCATCAGCAATTATTTCTGAATAAAGAGAATCTTCAATGAGAGCGGAAAGTGCTGTACTTTTGCTCCTGTGAGTTATCCCTGACATGGCATTAAATGTGTGTGTTGTACAGTTAACACGGCTCAAATCGCCTCCTATACAATGCCCCGCTTGAATTTTTACTTTTTTGCTTTTTAAATAATCAATTAAACCATCATCAAGCTCTGGAGCCAAAGTGACAATTTTTATAAAATCATCCTCTATCTGTTTATAATTCTCAGCAGTTAAAGGCAAAAAATATTCAGGATTATGAATACCTTTTTTTTCCGGATTAATAAAGATTCCCTCAATGTGTATGCCCAAAATATTCGGACATTTTTTTGCAGCCTCTTTTATTATATGAAGTTGTTTTTTTATGTTTTCAACCGAATCTGTAACAAGAGTCGGAAAGAAGCCTCCAATGCCTTGTTTTAACAGACTATCTGCAACACAGCAAATTTCATCAATGGTTGAAACGGTATTAAAATCCGTACCAAAAGCACCATGTATATGTTGTTCGATGATTAATGGCGTAGTCAGCTTCATTTTTTCTTTACCCTTTTACCCCTTTACCCCTTTAACCCCCGATGAATATTTCACGTACTTTTTCTCTGTCATCAAAATGGATTGTGGTATCACCTATTATTTGATAATCTTCATGACCTTTTCCGGCAACGAGAACTACATCATTTGCATTGGCTAATTTATAGGCTTCCTTTATTGCTAACTCCCTGTCAGGTTCAACTATAACTTCGTTTACACTTTTAAATCCTGCTAAAATATCCGTAATTATCTGTTGAGGATTTTCAGAGCGTGGGTTATCACTCGTTACAATAACTTTATCGGCAAGTTTTTCAGCGATTCTGCCCATTTTAGGCCGTTTTGTAGTGTCTCTGTCTCCGCCACAACCAAATATACAAATAAGATTTCCTCCTTGAGGAGTAATTTCTCTTGCAGCTTTAAGTACATTCTCCAATCCATCCGGTGTGTGAGCGTAGTCAACTATTACAGTTGGTTTATTAACTATAATTTCAAATCTTCCTGCAACACCTTGAATTTGTTCAAGAACTTTTATAGATTTTTCGATATCAAATTCAAGTGCGAGTGCGGTAGTCAATGCAGCCAATACGTTGTAAACAGAAAACATTCCGTTCATAAGAAGTTTAACCTTGTATTCTTCACCTCTTACAATGCAGGTAAACTTGGCTCCATTGTTTCCGAAAGAAATATTTTCTGCTTTTACATCTGCATTTGTATTTATACCATATGTGTAAAGGCTAACATTCGGAGATATTACTTCTTTCAATCTTCCTGAGTATGGATCATCATTATTTAGTACGGCAAAATCACCTGTTACAAGATTTTCAAATAGTTTAGCTTTTGCCCGAAAATAATTTTCCATTGTAATATGGAAGTCTAAATGATCCTGTGTGAGATTTGTAAAGACGGCTCCCTTAAAATCTATATTGTCAACTCTGTGTTGTGCTAGCGAGTGAGATGAAACTTCCATAACTACATTATCGTAACATTTATCGTTAATGTAGTACATAAGACGTTGTAAATTTGGTGCTTGTGGTGTAGTATGGCCGCTATCGTGGTATTGTTCGCTACTTGTGAACTTGTAACCTAACGTTCCAATAAGCACGCAATGCAGGTCAAACGCTTCATATAATTTTTGTATAAGGTGGGTGACTGTTGTTTTCCCGTTGGTTCCTGTTACACCTATAACATTTAGCTTTGAGGAGGAATAACCGTAGAACTCCGCAGAAACTTTTGCCAAAGCTTCTTGAGTATTTTCAACGATAATTTGTGGTGTATCAAGGTTTAATCTTCTTTCTGCAATGCATGCAACTGCACCGTTGTTAACGGCATCTTCTGCATATTCGTGGCCATCTACATGTTCACCTGTCAAGCATACAAAAATATCATTATGTTTTGTTTTTTTTGAATTAAAAGATATTCCGTCAATTTCTATAGTCGGATCATCACAGTTTACCAGTTCTATGTAACTCATACTTTCAATTAAATTTCTTAGTTTCATAATTACCTCATAAAAATTACTGTCTGTTTATTTTTTTATCAGGTTGTAAATTTAGTATGTGTGCAACCTGAGTATAAATTTCTTTAAAGATGGGTGCAGCAACCGTATTCCCCCATATTTCTCCTCCTTGTGCAGAGTCTACAATTACATATATTAATACCTGCGGATTGCTTGAAGGCATATAACCAACAATTGACGTATACAATTTGTTTGTATAGCCGGCACCATTTTCTTTAGGCTTTATTGATGTACCGGTCTTAGCTGCAATATTATAGGAATCAGATTTAATTGCAGATCTTCCTCTGTTTATACTTTCTGTCAAAAGTTCCGTAACAGCTCTGGCATGCTCCGGAGTCATAACTTGAACTTTTCTTACTTTTATAGCTTCTTCTTCAGGCGAGTATTTTATAACATGAGGAGTTACTCTTACACCGTCATTTGCAATGGCGGAAACGGCAGATACCATTTGTATCGCAGTCACAGATGAGCCGTAACCGTACCCCATCGAAGCGTGGTCCGAACTGTCCCACTTTGATGGGGCTTTAAGCAGACCGACAGATTCTCCGGGCAAATCTATTCCTGTTTGTTCGCCGAAACCGAATTTTTTCAGCATGTCATAATACTCATATTTGTTCATCATTTGTGCAACAAGAACCGAAGCAACATTACTTGAATGTTCAAATAAATATACCAAATCTATCATGCCGGGGTTGGGTTTTCTGGCATAATCATAATTTTTAATTGTCCACCATCCGACTTTAATTTTACCGGTATCATTGATTTTTGTATACCTGTTAATCTTTCCCAACTCCATGGCCGATGCAACTGTAATTGTTTTAAATGTTGAACCCGGGGGGAAAACATCGGTTAATGTCCAGTTCTTTGTTTGAAAACTGGTTGCATTTTTGTAATTGTTCGGGTCAAAGTATGGATAAACAGCGTATGCAAGTATTTCGCCGTTTCGGGGGTTCATAACAATTACAGCCCCTCTGAACGCATTAAATTTTTGTATGGAATTCATTAAAGCTTTTTCGCAAACATGCTGAACTGCGGCATCTATTGTCAGAGTAACGTCATTTCCTTTTACGGATGTAGTTGCGGCAATAGGATCTGTTGATATGTTATATATTATTTTCCCTTTTGGAGTAATTTCCAGCTCTGAGCCTTTGTTTACGTTTTCTAATTTATCTTTTGCGGAATATTCAACTCCGGAAGCGATGTCGGCATCAAAATTATAATATCCGAGAACATGTGCTGCCAGTGTTCCCTGGGGATATGTGCGAATACTTTTTTTGTCCATTGGAATTTCTCTAAGATTTAGGGCGGCTATTTTATCTCTCGTATGTCTGTCTACATTTTTTTTGATAAGAATCATCGGTGTATCTTGTTTTAGGGTCTCTGTAAGATTGATTTGTGAAATTTTTAATATTGGTGCTAAAAGTTTGGCCAGTTCTTCGGGTTTGTGAACGAAATCGGCTTTTCTTGCGAAAATATCGTAATAAACAGTATCTGTCGCGAGCTTGATACCGTTTCTGTCATATATGTTGCCGCGCATCACAAATGAATGGGCCCTTCTTTGATTTTTTGCTTTTATTCGAAAATGTCTGACATCTAATACCTGTACTGCAAAGAGGTATAATATAAATATACTGACAAGTGCTACAAAAATATATTGTAGTATCATAATTCTGTCAGCAAAAATTTTATTCTTATTAGATTTGTCAGAATTTTTCATCTCTTCCCCTCGCTGCAATTATACCACATGAATGATTCTATATAAAATAGTTAAGTAATATTAACCGGAAGGGCTTACTAAAAATGATTTAATGTTTGTATTAAATAACTTGTGTTATAATGAAAAAAATTGCATAAAAATTGCATAAAAAATTAAAACCCAATAATAATCATAGAGGGGTGTCCGAGAGGTTTAAGGTGCAATCTTGGAAAGGTTGTGTGGGAGCAATTCCACCGTGGGTTCGAATCCCATCCCCTCTGAAGCGAGCTGTGATTGGCCTTTGCCAAGTCACAGCTCGCTTGTTATTGTATTTTTTTGAGTAGTTTGATTATTTCAGTTAGTTTGATTCTTTTGCTAAAATTCACTAAACAAGCCTATTTTACCCCTCGGAAGTTTGAAAAAATAAAAAAATCAAACTGGTCGAAAAGTGACTTTTTTTACTTATTTTATTTCGTATTAATTCCCCCAAAAACTATTGTATAAAGATGAACCTTTATCAGTTATTTTAGATAAAAGCTGAGTAATCGCCTCAGATTTTTCATTTGATTCATCATTTATAGGAAATTTTTCATACACAGGAACCCCTGTTTTCAAATTTTTACTCCACAAAAAGTTGTCATTTGGGGTACGATTGCCCATTTGAAAACACACGACATCGTTTTTATTAGTACTTAGTATATTGCTAAACTTCTGTTTGCATTTATTGTTACTGTTTACAACCTGCATAACTTCCTGTTCGACGGCTTTATCCCAAAATCTGACTTCTGCCCCAAAATTAATATTATTATTGACTGCCTGTACTTGCATTTTCATACCCCTTTTAATTTGTCTTCATTATATTATAATCCCCTGAAAATTAAATTTGCTAGTAAATGAAATTTTATCAAAATACTGTTCTTTCTTCTCAAACCGACTGTTCTTTTGCACAGAAAAAGAGAATTTTTCTTAAAAATTAGAGATAAATCCCTCAAAGTCTCTTTCCAGTATTTTGATGGTCTACCACGCATGAATTATGCATTTTAAACAGGTAAACCATATTTAGAATATATTATACTTGCCGTCTTTCATTGTTGTAGTAATGCATCCTTCTTAAATAATTGTCTGAATAAATATTTAATAGTAGGTGTCATAATAGGATAGATATCCGTATTTTTATTCTTAGAAGTTTTAATAACTTTTTCAATATGCGGTAAAACTTGCAAATCATTATATAAAGTTATAACAATTGCATCATAATCTTCTGTTTTAAGATTTTCTGGAACAAGAGTTTTATATTCGGTCTTATTTGCCTCCGGATTTGTTGTAAATTTCAAGTCACAAATACCTATTACATTAAACTTTGTAAGATCACAATTTTCTTTTATCAAATAAAAGAACTCTCCGGCACCATAAAATACAACTTTTTTGCTTTTACATTTTTTTGCGAGTTTTTCTACTTGTTTCGAAATATCGTTTTCTTCCAAATACTTTTTTAAATCCATAATATCCTCCTACTTTTTATTTAAAATTCTTTTGATTTCATCAATCGCTCTTTTGGTAGAATTGCTGTCATTTTTCCCCAAATAATATTCCATATTTTTTGTTCTGAATTTTATATATTCATCATTTTTAAAGGTACTTAATACTGTGTCTGTCAGTTTTTCCGGAGAATTAATGAACCTTCCGAACTTAAAAATATCTTTTTTAAAATAGTTTTGAAGATCCTTTCTGACTGATAAATATACAATCGGTAAACTGCTTTTAAGGTACGGAACTTCACAAGATGAACCACTTTTCCCATCAATTAGAGCAATATCTGCTATAACAACTGCATCTGAAAAATTTGAGTTGCCCTCAAGAACTTTGTCTGAGATTTGGTACAATTTTTCTAAATCATTTTTCTTGTCATAAACTCTAAAAGTACAGTGATGCGCTTTTGTGACAACATAAAATTTTTTTCTTAATTTATTAATTTCGTCACCGAAATTTTGTATAGACGAATCATCATCCCAAGTTGGGAAATATACTAAAATTGGTTTATTTGTTTTTATATTAAGTTTATCTATTATATTTTTTTTATTCGGCAGGTTTTTAAAATAATTATCGTGTTTCGGATAACCTATAATTTTTACCTGATTTTTTCTAAGAACTTTTCCGGCAATTTTTGCCATATATTTACTGTGTACAAATTTGTAATCAAATCCTCTCATTGATTCCGGAGTGTTTCCAAAATTTGTTTTATTAAATCCGCACCCGTAATTAAGATTGATTTTTATTCCGTAGTATTTAGAAAGAATACTCGCCCGTTGCGTTGTAAAAGATATTTTTGCATATGGATCTGCACTTTGAGTATATTTAATGCCCAAATTATCTAAAATTTTGATTGCATTATCGTAGTCAAACCATTTGTGAACCGTATTTGTTTCAATCGGTTCGCATACAAAATTTGCTTCAATTCCTTCTTGAATTAATGAATTATAAATAGGCAGATAGTGAAAAATTTCAAAAGAATCCATAAGGTAGAATTCGACTTTTTTATGTTCAAATTGTTTTGCATTCCTTTTGTTTACGAATTCCAATACATTCTTTTCCAAATTTTTTAATATTATATGCATTAAACCGTATTTAAAGTTCATTTTGTCCAATGCCTTTCACTTCGTGTGCTTCGTATTTGTTTACCCAACTTGCATCGCAATGCATACAGAGCGCATATCCGTTTTTGTTTTGTTTTGTATTAAAAACATCATTGAGACTTCCGATTACGGTTTCGTTTTCGGAATCCATACAGCAAGCAACAATAGAGCCGTCCCATCTTACGGAGACATAATTGCTTTTGATAAAATAACAGTTTTTAACTCTTCTTTTTACGATATCGGAGTCATAATCCGTTTTTCTGCTTTCAACATTGCCTGCCCATGAATGAGAGTAAATTCTTCTTAAATATTTTCTGATTTCTTTGGAAACTTCCAGTTCATCAAGCCATTTGTAGACATCTTCTTCATTGTGAGATAGTACATTTCCGTAGAATGACGGAAGTTCTATATCGTTATCAAGCAGATATTGAGTCATTTTTTTGAATGCCGCAACAGATTCTTTTGTATGAAGAGATATTTCCATATCATAAGGTCTTATTTGTGCGAGTTTTTTAATTTTTTCATCATCAAGTAAAATACCGTTAGTGCTTACAACGGTTCTGTAGCCCATATTTGTAGCAATTTCCAAATATTTAAGAAAATCTTTATGCATAAAAGGCTCCCCGTGGCGATGAAAAGAAAAGGGCTCCATTATTGTTCCGTATTTGAGGGCAAGT
>JAEEXX010000154.1 GCA_016287985.1 Candidatus Gastranaerophilales bacterium | reverse complement strand
ACTCTGTCAAAACTATGTTACATCATGCCCATCCCGCCCCAGCAACTTCGTTGCACGGCGGTGAAGAACGGTTACGAAAAAGGCTAAAACACTTCTGTTTCAGCCTTTTTCTAACACACTATCGGGTCATTCGTAAAAACCTACGCAGAACAAACTGCGTACGGTTTTTACATCATTCCGCCCATACCGCCCATGCCTGCCATAGCTGACATATCAGGAGCTTTTGATTCTTCCGGGATTTCAACTACAGCCGCTTGGGTTGTTAATAACATTGAACCAACTGATGCTGCATTTTCGAGAGCACTTCTTGTAACCTTTGCAGGGTCTACAATACCTGCAGAGAACATATCTGTATATCTGTTAAGAAGGGCATCATATCCGTATGCGTCTTTTTCACTTCTTACATTGTCAACAACGATGTCACCTTTAGCACCTGCATTATCTGCAATTGCTCTTAAAGGTACATCAAGAGCTGCCGTAAGAATTTTATATCCGCTCTTTTCATCATCTGATTCGAAGCTTAGTTTTTCAAGTTTTGATTCAAGTTCTTGTTGTACTCTTATCAGAGCAACACCGCCACCGGGAACAATACCTTCTTCGTTGGCAGCTCTTGTAGCATTAAGAGCATCTTCGATTCTCAATTTTCTTTCTTTAAGCTCAACTTCAGTAGCTGCACCGACTTCGATTACTGCAACACCGCCTGACAATTTAGCCATACGTTCTTGGAGTTTTTCTTTGTCGTATTCGCTGTCAGATGCCTCGATTTGTTTCTTGATTAAGTTAACTCTTTCACGGACGGCATCTTTGGTTTCATTACCAACAACAATAGTTGTTTCGTCTTTTGTAACGGTAACACGTTTCGCAACACCCATCATGGCAGTTGTGATGTTTTCAAGTTTCATGCCAAGTTCTTCTGTGAACATTTGACCGCCTGTAAGAATTGCAATATCTTCTAACATAGCTTTTCTTCTGTCACCGAATCCCGGAGCTTTAACGGCAACAGCTCTTAAAACTTTTCTCATAGTGTTAACAACCAATGTCGCAAGAGCTTCTCCTTCAACATCTTCTGCTATTAACAACAATGAACGTCCGTCACGTGCAACTTGTTCGAGAACCGGTACTAAATCTGCTATAAGATTGATTTTTCTGTTTACACAAAGAACGTATGCATCTTCCAAGACTGCTTCCATTCTTTCGGCATCAGTTACGAAGTATGGTGAAATGTAACCTTTGTCAAATTGCATACCTTCAACAACCTTTAAGTTTGTTCCGAATGACTTGCTTTCTTCAACTGTTATAACACCGTCGTGGCCGACCTTATCCATAGCTTCTGCAATTAATTCGCCGATTTCTGAGTTATTTCCTGCGGAAATTCCTGCTACCTGAGCAATTTCTTCTTTTGTAGAAACAGGGTGTGATAAATCTTTTATTTTATTTATAGCTATTTCTACAGCTTTATCTATACCACGTTTCATAGACATCGGGTTAGCACCTGCGGTTAAGTTTTTTAAACCTTCTCTAACAATAGCTTGGGCCAAAACGGAAGCTGTTGTGGTACCGTCACCGGCTACGTCATTAGTTTTGGATGAAACTTCTTTAAGAAGTTGTGCACCTGCATTTTCCAAACCGTCTTGCAGTTCAATTTCCTTTGCAATTGTAACACCGTCATTAACGATTTGAGGTGCGCCGAATTTCTTTTGCAGAATTACATTTCTGCCTTTAGGTCCGAGTGTAACTTTTACTGCATCTGCTACAGCATCTATACCTTTAAGAAGAGATTTTCTTGCATCTTCTTCAAAAACAATTTTCTTTGCCATTTTATTTTCTCCTTTTTTAGTTAATAAGAGAAAAGTTAATAAGTTAATAAGAATTAACTCTCAACTTTACTCAAATATTTTTTTATACCTTGAACAAGAGCATTAATTTTACCAAGTTTTGAAATAAGTTCTTCAGAGTTAATGTAACCGAGATTTTGAGAAATAATTAATTGAGTTTCTACTTCTGCGATTGAACCTAAAGCAATATCTATAAATCTTGATGTTTCTCTTGCGGATGTTCTTCCGCAGCCTTCAGCAATGTTTGAAGGGATTGAGATAGCGGCTCTTCTAATTTGAGAGGTTAATCCCCACAATTCTTCTTTAGGAAAATTCTTTGTAAGTGTATAAATTTCAGTTACAAAATTAATTGATTCTTTCCAAGCCTCAAGATTTTTATGATGCATAGTGTCCTCTTATTAACCTATTAACTTTGCTCTTATTCACCTATTCAACAATAGCTAATGCGTCTTTAATTGACAAAATCTTGTATTCAACTCCGTCCATTTTTATGTCTGTTCCTGAATATTTAGCATAAAGGATAACATCACCTACATTTACTCCCATAGGTTCTTTTTCACCTTTGTCGTTCGTCTTGCCTTCGCCAACAGCAACTACTTCACCTTTTTGAGGTTTTTCTTTCGCGCTGTCAGGGATGAATATACCGCCCGATGTTTGTTCGGTATCTTCAATTACTTTGATAACAATTCTGTCTTGTAACGGTTTTAATGCCATAATAATCCTCCTTTAATATTTTACAATTCCATTTATACTACGCTTTTAAATATTTTTTATAAATATTAATGAAATCTTAATTATTTGGTTAGTAAGTCAGGAAGTTAATAGGTTAATAGGTTAATAAGTTAATAAGAACAAAGCTTATTAACTTAGCTCTTATTAACTTTATATTTTAATATATTTTCAAATGTTAAGAAAATTAACAAAATTTTACAAATACCTGAAATCATTGGTATAATTGCTATATGATATGATATGATATGATATAGGCGGATTGTAACAATTTTCTCAAAACCGCTAAAGTTATGGTAAAATTTGCCGTTATAAGTATTTGTAAGATGAAAAATATTACAAATTATCGAAAGGAGTAAAAATGGCAAATGGCGGTGAAATCAGCGTTTCTCAACTTTCAGCTGGAGTTCGTAACATTGTTAAAAGCAAGGGAGTAGTTGTAGATGGTAAAGTTTCATCTGAGGTACTACAAAAACTTTTAATGGAAATAGGTCAAAGTAGTGTATATAGTGTTGAATTAAAAGATGAAGCGCAAAAAGTTTTAGCTAATTTGAATAATGGTACTCTACAATCGCTGAACGGTAATGCGAATTGGGGAAATTTCGACCAGTTAGATTTTTCATCAGGAGTTACGGCACATACTGCACTTGATACAGTAGATGTCAAAAAGGGTGGGGAGGCTGAGTCGAGTCCAACTTTTATTGGGAAAATAGGTAAAGTGATAAAGACGTTTAAAAATGAATCAATGCAACGACTAGGTATACCAACCGATGCTGAAATGTCAGATACATATAATGAACTAAATTCAAGGATTTATAGTTTAGAGGAGCAATTTTTAAATGATATTGCGGACTATATAAAAACAGAGCTTTTTATGTATTCGGAAAAAGGTGATGTTGCAATGGTTAATGATTTAAATGAACGCTTGCAGAAAGTTGAAGAACTCAAAGTGAGACATAGTAATTTGTTGTATTCTGATGGAGATGTTAAGAGATTAAAAATTAGCGAAATGGAAAATCTCACTAATGAAATCAGACCAATAATGTACGAATATAATGATGTATTAATAAGGAAATCACAAGAGAGAAAAATAAATAATAATAAGGCTAATCTTGATGACATACAAAACTTGTTGAAAGAAATGCTAAATACTTCAGAAAATATTAATAAAATGAATCAAGAGATAGAAATAAATAATAATGCTAATCTTGATGATATACAAAACTCGCTGGAAGAAACGCTAAATGTTTCAGACAAAACAAATCAAGAGATAAAAATAAATAATAATGCTAATCTTGATGATATACAAAACTCGCTGAAAGAAATGCTAAATACTTCAGAAAATATTAAT
>JAEEXX010000153.1 GCA_016287985.1 Candidatus Gastranaerophilales bacterium | reverse complement strand
AAAATAGGTGCTACTGCAGCAGATTGGTTAGATGATAGAAACGGAATATGTCATGTTAAAAAAGATAGAGTTATCAGAGACCAATTTGGTGTAAGACTTCGCGGCAGATTCGCTCAACCTAACGGTGCTGCTGCAAGATGGGCTCTGGAAAACTAATCAGTCTATAGTTATATAAATAAAAAAGCTCTCAATATTGAGAGCTTTTTTTATTTTTCCATTCCCAACTGGGAAGTAACCTTGATGTGTCCGCTTCCATCTTCACCTCTTGGGGGCGGAAATGGAAACGTAATTTTTCTTCTTTTATATTACAAAAATAAACTTGACATCTACTTTGGAATCAATTAGAATAGATATTGTAAAAATCCGTATAAAAAGAATTAATTAGTTAATATCGTAGAGAGAAAGGAATTACATTATGAAAAAGACTGGTTTTACTCTTGCAGAAGTTTTGATAACTCTGACTATTATTGGTGTCGTTGCTATGATGACATTGCCTGCCTTGATGAACAATGTTCAGGAACAACAAGCTAAGACAGGTTTGAAAAAAGGTTTGAATACTTTAACTGAGGCTGCTCAAATGACTCAGGCTGTTGATGGTTTTGATTATGCAAGCATAAAAACTGCATCTTCAACTAACTCTGCTGCTGAAGCACAATCTCTTGCAGGACTTTTGAAAGCAAGAACTCAATATGATGCTAAGAAAACATACGATAAAGAATTAACTGATGGTACTGCTAAAAATCTAGTCGATACTGCCGCTGGCAACTATGTAATCTTCTTCAGAGACGGCTCTGCTGTATCGTATCCGAATGGTATAGTAGCTAACAATACTAATGCTGTATTAGATAATGACGGTTTGGCTCACGGTTTTGGTGTTGTCTATGATATAAACGGTGAAAAGAAGCCTAATTTGTTATCTAACTGTCTTGGACATACAAATGATAATGCACAAAATGCAACAAACGATCATAGTGGTACATGCGGCGATAAGACAAAGAGGGTTATCAGAGACCAATTTGGTGTAAGACTTCGTGGCGGATTCGCTCAACCTAACGGTGCTGCTGCAAGATGGGCTATGGAAAACTAATCAGTCTATAGTTATATAAATAAAAAAAGCTCTCAATATTGAGAGCTTTTTTATTGTCAATATGATTTATGGATTGCTTCGCCATCGCTCGCAATGACAAGTTTTCGTCATACTGATGGGACGCAGCAGTCTCTGGATTCTTCGCTTCGCTCCACTACTATCCATGAAATTTATAAGCCCCCACCTCATTCCTCCCCCATGGGGGAGGAAGCTTGAAAGGCAGGAGGGGGCTAATTTGATTTATCATAGACGATAGTATCGCTTCGCTCAGAATTGACAAAGATGGACTCAAGAATGATAAGAGAGGTATCTGAATTACAGGAGATATTTTTAACTTAAAATATACTCCTCAAAAGCTTTAACAAATTCCTCTTTAGTTATATCCGGCAAAATTTCTTTAATTGTAGCAATACAATCCGATGAAACTTTTTCATTAAATAACTTTTCAAGCAGATTCTTATCATACCCGAACAATATAGAACCGTGCTGCAAAATATAACCGTTTTTACGGAATTGGGCAGAACCAATTATTTTTTTCCCTTGATAGCAAACATCTGCACCTGTTGAAATCAGCATACAATAATCATGCTTAGTACTGGCATGCTTATCATTTCCAATTGTTAATTCTACACTGAGTGTCTTAAAAAAATCTATTAAAATGCCGGAAATGTATTGATATGATTTACTCACACTCTCACCATCAGGAACTGCTGATATCGGAGTAATATAGCTATAAGTAATCTCATCATCATGCAATAAAGCTCGCCCGCCTGTAACTCGACGAACAACATCTATGCCGATATTCTTTCCGGCTTCAACAATCCTCTCTACAGATTTACACCCGTCTTGATTCCTGCCTAATGAAATACACATGGGCGACCAGGAATACAATCTAAAAATCGGCTCCTCCGTTTGGGTCTGTATAGCTTCTTCCAAAAGTTCGGAATCTATTCTCATATTTTCCTCACCTGTGTAAGTCCCAAACTTAATGTATCTCATCTTTTATCCTTTTAAAAAGCGCTTCATCACTCGTATCTTCCGAAAGCGGTTTTGGGATAAACAAATCTATATAACGTCTTATAGCATACTGATCCGACATGCCGGATATATAGTCACAGACCAGTTGAGGAATGTCTTCCTTGTTACAGCATTCGGACAATTTATCCGTATAATATTCATACAAAGATTTTACTATATTTCTTGCTTTCTTTTCTTCGGATTTTGTAACAGGGTCAAGGTAAACATGTTGAAACATCCATTCTCTAAGCGTTTTTAAATGTGCCCAGCATTCTTCAGACATTGTTACTTTAGGATTCCCTAATGAAGATTCAATAACATCGCTTATCATTTTCCCCAACCTGTCTGACTGGTTTTTCGGAAAATATCTGAGTGCGTCCTGAGGTAAATCTTTTTCCGAAATAATACCGGCACGTACTGAATCTTCAATATCATGATTAATATATGCAATTTTATCCGCATACTGAACAACTTGAGCTTCAGGAGTTTTAGGGTTATATCCCCAAGAGTGAGTAAAAATCCCGTCAACAGTTTCTTTGCACAAATTCATATTTTCCAATACTTCCACCACTCTTACACTTTGAATATTATGAAAAAAACCGCCGGGAATAAGTTCATTTAAAATTCCTTCTCCACAATGCCCGAATGGAGTATGACCCAAATCATGCCCCAATGAGATGGCTTCAACTAAATCTTCATTTAACCTGAGTGCACGTGCCATTGTTCTCGCAATTTGAGAAACTTCCAATGTATGAGTTAATCGTGTTCTAAAATGGTCATTAAAAGGTGATAAAAAGACCTGAGTTTTATGCTTTAAACGCCTGAAAGATTTTGAATGCAAAATCTTATCCCTGTCTCTTTGAAACTCCGTTCTTATAGGATAATCATCAACTCTGGGGCATTTTCTCCCCGCTGATTCCTTACATTTTGTAGCATACGGAGCGAGAATTTCATACTCCCGCTCCTCAAGCATTTCTTTTATGTTTTTTAAATCAGTTTCCATACTATTATATATAAGTTAATAATACCCCCTCTGTCAACTTTGTTGACATCTCTCCAAAGGAGAGATAGGAATCCTACGCAGAAACCACTTTAGTTGACAAATGTCTGTCTTCCCAAATATCAACAAGAGTTGAACAGAAAAATATACTTGAATAAGTACCGATAAATATACCAAGTATCATTGCAAGTACAAAGTCTTTTGTTGTAACACCGCCCAAGAAATATAGCGCAAGTAACGTAATCAAAGTTGTAACGGAAGTATTTATACTTCTTGCAAGAGTTTGATTGATACTTGCGTTCATAATTTCACCAAATGACATTTTCTTTCCGTAGTATTTGAGGTTTTCTCTTACACGGTCAAATACTACGATTGTATCGTGAACAGAGAAACCGATTACGGTCAGAACTGCCGTAACGAATAATGCATCGACCTGTACATTAAACATAAGTCCCAGAATTGAGAACCCACCGACTACAAACAGAGTATCGTGTATCAATCCCAAGATTGCCGCAAGAGCATAATTGAATTGGAATCTGAATGTTAAATATATTATGATTCCGAGTATAGCCAGCGATAGGGCTATGAGAGAATTTTTGAATAATTCTGCGCCCAGAGTCGGCCCTACAGAACTGACTTGAACAAGTTCCGGTGATTCAAAACTGCTGCTTACGACGTTTGTTATTTTATCTTGATCGTTTGAATTCTCATCAATAAATTTTGTTCTTATAGAAAGAATTGATTTCAAATCTGATTCTTGCTGACTGGCATTAACGTGAATGACTTGTAAGTATGGATTCTCAATACCGTTATTTACCAAATTTGTTCTGACAGATG
>JAEEXX010000024.1 GCA_016287985.1 Candidatus Gastranaerophilales bacterium | reverse complement strand
AAATGAGCATCTATAGTACTTAATGTGGACATCTTTAAAAATCCGCTATTTGGTGTACTGCAAATGATAAATATCATCCAAATATACTACACCGGCATAAATATATAATCGGGAGTAAGCAATTTTTTACTATAATGCTCTGCCGCACACCCATCTTCAGTTTTAATTACGACATGACCGTGCTTACTGCTATAACCATGCTTATTGGGATTGTAAATACAGACTGTACCCGGTGGTAAATTATCCAAATCAGCACCTTCAACCGGCAGTTCTTTAAAATTAGGATTGTTGCGTAATTTGCCTGTCATTTGATATGCAGAATCAACCCTGCAATCACCAAGTCCTGCTTGATTTATAGCTAATGCCACATGCCTTGCACAGTCATGGTCAATTACTTTTTCACGATCCTTCGAACCAATACAATTCCAATTAACATCAAATCTTTTAGTTGTATTTTCATAAACTATATTTGCCAACTTTTTACCTTTTCCCGCATTATAATCCTCGAGTTTCGCATATTTTACGTTGTTAACTTTTTGGGTGCTACCAATATTTGTACGATTGAAATTAGAATTAAAAGGCTGGACGAGCATATTGCTAAAATTATTCCACCCTGTACTGAAATTCGCTCCTATATTATTAAAATTTATGCCAAACCAATTCTGCTGGACAACCGGCATCTGCACCAAAGACGGCTGGAAAATATTCAAATTAAATATATTACAAGGCTGAACAGGAAACGTAGTGGACCAATTATTAGCAAACACCTCCCCGTTGAAATTTCCGACGTTACTACCACCGGTATTTCCGCCATATATAGATTCACGCATACAGTTTCCTAAAAATGCGCCGCACATGAATGCTGAATTAAATTGTATGTATGGAATAAATGCCATGACAAAAACTGTTCCTAAAAAATCCTCTATATATATAAAGAACATCTTAAATGAATAATTGCCAACTTATTGGAAATTATTAAGCTTTGTAAACTACCAATCTTCAGAACCGAAATCTTTATACTTATTTACAAACCTGTTTAAATTCTCAATGATTTTTTTGTAAGAGGCGGAATCCTTATCATCCGTAGATATTAGTACTTCATAGTCTAAAATTTCTTCTTTTATTTTTCTTATTTTGCGTTTTAACTCTTCATTTTTGATAAAAATATCTCCGATACAAGCGCATTCTTCCGGTACAATAGCAAGCGGGGAAGATGGATAGTTTGTGCAAACCGGAGGTTTTGTATCAATAGTACATTTGTCATTTATCAAATATTTACATCTGAAAAATTCTACATCCGAGAATAATTCCTTAACTTTTTCAATATATTCTCTACTGGCACCATCAATACTTTCTGTGTCTATCTTTATTAGAAACGATTGAAATTCATCATCAATTATTTGAAATCCGTCACGTACAAGTATATTATCCCCGCTTTTAACAGGAATTAATTTACAACACATACCGCAACCATTACAAAATATATTCATTGTATCTATTATAAACTATTTTTTATTTTTCACAAATTGTTCACAAAAAATTTTTGATAATGTATAATATTTTTACAGTCTGATAAGGAGAAAGGTTTATGAGAAGAATAGTTTTTTCATTGGGATGTTTGTTGATATTATCTACAGCAGCATATGCTGATAGTAATGCTTTTACTCCGCTAAATTTTAATGACACCGGTAATAAACAGGCAACAAAACCTGCTGTTGTTCCTGCTGTAAATACATTAACGGAAGAAGCTATCGGCAATGGTAATATTCAGAGTGCGATTACTCAACTTGAAAGTGCTCAGAGTGATATCAGAAATGATTTAATAAATATTCGTACAAAATATGCGGATGTTGATGCTCAGTACAAACTTATTAAAGCAGAGCGTACATCGTTAAGGCAGCAAATCAGAAGTATTGAAAAACGAATTAATGAAATAGACAAAGCAAAAGAACGTATCAGAAGGAATATGCTCTAGTCTGTTTAAATCATCATGGCGCCTTCCAAGATGTCCATGTGTCCGTGCTGTAGAAATTTTGCGAATTCTTTTGTATCTATTTGGGCAGCAATAATAGATAGCAGTTCCGGCGGGAGTATAGTTACCATTTCAATCAGGGTATCTTTATTTAGCATTACCATTGGTGGAACCATATCGCTCTTCTGCATTGTTGCCAACATGTTTACGTAAGTTTCATTTTTGAATAGTGTTAAATAATCGGGTTCTTCTTTTGTTAATTGGAATACAAGCTGTCTTTGAACATCCGGATCAATCTTTGACATAAATTTGCTAAATTTGTCATCGGGTAGTGCTGCTAAACTATTAATTAGTTCTTCCGGATTTGTTTCGCTTGCGGGTCTTCCCGTAACACCTTCGATAAACTTTTGCATTACGTCATGTGGAAGTGCTTTTAGTTGTTTAACAACATCTTCTTTCTTTAGATCCTTATTTAAGAAGAAATTTTCTAAATCTTCTTCTGTTAACATTTTTATAATTTGTTCAAAAGGAAATGCTTCTAAAATAACACGAACTAACTCTTCAATATCAACTTGCATAAGCATTGCAAGAAGCTTGTCCTGTGTAAAAAAGTATAATCCCATAACCAAGTCTTCTGGATTAAGCATTGGCAGTAGTTTTAATCGGGTTTGTTCATCCATTTCATTTATGATAACAAATTTATTTTCAACATTTGCAAGTTTGAATATTTCAATAAGCTTTTCCGGAGAATGATAGTATTCTTTAGCGTGTTGTATAGCTTTTGAATTGCCTTGTGCGGCTTCAGCTTTAATAATTTCATCTACAGTTGAAAGACCATAATCATTAATCATTCTGGACGATGTTATATTAAGTTTGTCCGCAAATACTCTCATGTTTGCATCTATTACCAAGGACATAATTGCTCCTTTTAATTTGTTCTTATATATATTAAGTATATAAATATTAAATAATTGCTTTTTTGAGTCGGTTTTGTTAAGAATTGTAAATTTAAATTTTGCGTGATATAATTCTATAAGTATGAAAAGATTTGCTTTATTTATTCTAACATTATTTTTATTTTTAATAAACACTTCTGTTTTTGCAGGTCAAAGTCTGGTTAAAAAAGATATTTCAGTAACTGCAAACGATGGATTCAATCTTAAAGCTTCGCTTACGTACCCTAAAGTTAAGGGGCAAAAAGAATTCAACACCGTTATTTTGTTACATTCACACGGAACTGATTCGCAGTGGTGGCTGGATTTGCCTCAAAAGTTTTTGGATAAAGGATATGCAGTTCTCACTATTGATATGAGAGGACACGGAAAAAGCGTCTATAACTCTAATTTGGTTAAAGTTTCTTGGAAAAGTTTAACTAATAGTGCCTACAAAAAATATCCGGATGATGTCATTAAAGTAATTGAATATATTAAGGATGAATTCAACCGAATAACCTTTTTCGATAACTATGCAATAATAGGGTCGGATATAGGAGGAAGTGCCGGGGTTATAGCAGCTGATAAAATGCCTGTCAAACCCAAAACGATAGTTTTGCTTTCGCCTGTGGTCCAAACGAGAGGTTTATATATACCTGTAAGTATTGCTCAGCTAAGTGATGTAGATTTTTTGTCAATTTCAAGTGCCGAAGATTCTTCTGCTACTGAAGCGGAAAAATACCTTAAACGTTTTGCACAAAACGAGTTTATTACAATCGCTTCTCCTGCGGGGGCTTCTGGGATGGTTTTGTTAAAGAATGATCCGGAAGTTATACCAATTATTACGGAATGGGTTGGACAATATTTAAAAAATTAAATGAGAATTTCTTTTTCATTTCTATAAGTAACGTATCCCAGTGGAGCAGTAGGCGGTTTTTTAAGGAATTTTCTTTTAGTATATATAACACTTACCTTTGAAGGCATTTTTGATGATGAATATTGGCGTGCTAACTTTGCACATTCAAATATTGTTTTTTCATCGGGTTCAATATTTTCTGTTTTCAAAAGTACATGGGAGCCTGCGCATAATTTTGTGTGAAACCAGTAATCGTTATCTTTTGAAAGCTTTGACACTATATAATCATTTTGCTTGTTATTTTTACCCACGTATACCTCAAAGCCGTTAATATCAAGTTTCATTAATTTTGATTCAGAAATCTTTTGGGGTTTTATCTCTGACATTCCCAATTCTGATTCTATTTCCTTCAATTCTTCTGTATTAACAGAAACATTAATGCTATATATAATATTTTCCATATAGTCACGTTCAATTTTTAATTCGTTTAATATTTCCATGGATTTTATTTTTGTATTTTTGAATTTGTTGTAAAGTCTAAAATACTTCTGTGCATTTTGACTCATTGTTTTAGTTTCATCCAAAGGAATTAAAACTTCGGTATTATTCATATAGTTAGTGAGTGTTATCCCTTTTTTAAAATCTGCTTTCTTATATAAATTCGCTGTCAACAAATCTCCGTATAGTTTGTATTGTTCAGTATTGTCACGTTCTTCTAAAGTTATTTCTATTTTTTTTATAGAATTTTCAACTCTTTTTAATTTAGGCGTTGCTATTGAAAGCAAATTTTTTTTTATTGATGATATTAATAAATTTTCCTGAAAGTTCGAATAATAGTTATCCAGCATGGCATTAACCGACTCTTGGGGAATTGAATTATTCAGTAACTCTGAGAAAAGAGTATACTTATCCTGAAAAAGTGCCGGCCTGTATGATTCTGCATTCAAATAATACTGTATCTGCTCACTTGATAAGCCTTTAAATTGGACTTCCAGCTCATTAGGAAGCTTAAGGTCGTTTTTCGGAGGATAAATATATTTTGAACCGCCTTTGAGTTCTCTATACCTACTTTTTTCCGCACCTATATTATGAGCACAGCCTATTATGATTTTCGATTCTCTGTCATAAAGTATTATGTTGGAATGTTTACCCATAAGCTCAATACATAAACAAAGCGAACGTCTTTGAGCGAATTCATCACACGTTTCAAAATGAAGTTCCAATATTCGTTCATTATCTATAACACAAGCATCTGAGACCCTACAGCCATCAAGATATTTTCTTAACTGCATACAAAACATCGGCGGCTGTTTGGGTATTATCAAGTTACGTTTCTTCTCATTTACATCATTCATAAAAGCAATGTGATAAATTGCAGGACTGATATTGATATACAATTTTCTGCTTTCCGAATGATTTCTTAAAGATAAAATCAAGTCACGCCGATTTGATTGTTGAATTTTCTGGATACGAGCCCCGATTATAAAGTCAATGTTTTCTTGAAGGAATGCTTTTAGAGTAAGAAAATCAATGTTTATCATAAAAGCATTATATATTAAATTCCTGTAATTTTAAATTAATTAAGGAAGTATTCTTACAGAACTCCCGTTCCCCAAACCATTGTTCAGCATACTGTATCCATGTCCGAAAATTCCGTTTGAATATTGATTAAAATGCTGATTACCAAATGTATTTGAGGTGAAACTATTGTATGCAGGATAATTAAATGTATCATAAGTTTGTATTGCAGGTGTGATGCCGGTTGGTTGCCCTGTGAAATAGCTTACTATATTTCCGAGCGCATTTCTTTTTACGTTATTTTGCGGCCTTGAAAGTATAGCTGTTTCAACATTACTGTATCTGGTTCTAATATCTCCGTTTTGTGTCGAACCAAATGCAAGATTTTCCAGCCTTTCGAGCCTTTGTATGACATTTTCTCTGGGATAAATCTTGTTCATTGAATATCGTTCCAAAGCACTTAAATCTCTGGGTAAGACTTCGGTTTGGTAGTAATTTTGATGTCTGTAATAGGGGTTATTTATATAGGGATTTTGCTGTATAACATGTCTTGTTGCTCCTAACGAAGCGTTCATACTCATTAAAAATAAAAATACAATAATAAATTTTTTCATTTTAATCCTCCTTGAACATAATTTAGCTTGGATGTTAGTAATTTAAATTCATCAGATGGGTACTATATCAAAGCTATTTTTTATTAAGAAATGTAACAAACTAATAAATTGTTAAGCACTTTCTTAACAATTTATTCAATTTGATTATTAAAAATTGTATTTACGTAAATATTTGTAAATTAATGTAACAATCCCCCTAAAACTCCTAAAGATAAAGGAAAAAATGCCGATAACACATTTGTCACGAAGGAAATATTAATGGAGAGTATGTGAAATGAAAAATGTGTTTTTTACTTTATTCGTATTAGTAGCACTAACTGTTACTCAGGCTTTTGCTTACAATATGAAAGATTTTACCAATGACGCAAAGATTATGTCTGCAATGCAATTATTGGAACAATCCGGTGAAAGCGAAGTATTTGCAAATTTAAAAAGAAATTCTGTAAAAGTAAAATTTTATAATTTATCAGGATATGGAAATGTATATGCAACGAATTCTTATGATCCTTCGGGAAGAAGAGTGATATTAATTAACTCTACATATGCAAATGCTCCTGTCGAACAAATTGCTTGCTTAATTGCTCACGAAAGCATGCATGTATTGAAAAAGCCAACATTACAGGAAGAAACAATTGCTACTCAAAAAGAAGCTGCAACCTGGGTTAGATTGAAAAGAGCTTCTGTAACATATCCTCAGTCAAAATTAACGAAAAGACTTGATAAACTTGCTGATTTACATTTAGCATCGAGAGCAGACGGTCAAAATCATATTCAAACAAAAATTGCTTCAAGTAGTTTTTATAAATCACAATTTGGTATTTAATTTCTCCCCCAACACAAGTCGAAATATTTATTCACATACTTTACTCGAGAAATGTTTCTCGAGTTTTTTTTATTGTTTGTGTAGTATTTTTATTATAAAATTACCGTATCTGTGTAAAGGAGTTTAGGAGATTTTTATGCTGCAAACAACTGTTGACTTTTTGCGTGATAGAATATCAGAAAATTTAGGGGATTTTGTTCCGGAAATAGGTATTGTTTTGGGCTCAGGACTTGGCGAACTTGCTGATGAATATTGTTCTTTATTTGTTCCGTATTCCGAGATTCCCGGATTTGAAACTTCTACTGTATCAGGACATAAAGGCAGATTGGTTTTTGCTGAGATTAACGGTAAAAAAGTTGTTATGATGCAGGGAAGATTTCATTATTATGAAGGGCATTCAATTCAAAAGGTTGTGTTTCCGATAAAAGTTATGAAAAAACTCGGTGTCAGAACTTTAATTCTTACTAATGCAGCCGGTGGTGTTAATCCTGCGTTTAATCCTTCAGACTTAATGGTTATAACGGATCATATAAACTATATGGGTATAAATCCTCTTATTGGTATAAATGATGATAGTATGGGGGAAAGATTTCCGGATATGTCAGAAGCTTATACACCGAGATTGATAAACCTTACAAAGAAAACTGCATTAAAGCTTGGGATAGATTTGCAAGAAGGAGTTTATATTGCATTTCCCGGACCTTCCTATGAAACTCCTGCTGAAATCAGGATGGCAAGAATATTTGGAGCTGATGCTGTCGGTATGTCTACTGTTCCAGAAGCAATTGTTGCGAGTTGGGCAAAAATGGACGTTGTCGGTATAAGTTGTATATGTAATTCTGCCGCAGGAGTCAGCAATGTTTCGCTCTCTCACGAAGATGTTATAAAAGCGGCTGATGTAGCCAAAGATCGTTTCAAGTTATTGATTAAAGAGTTGATAAGAAGTATTTAGCGATGCGTTTAGATAAATTTTTAAAGGTTTCGAGATTAATAAAAAGAAGAACTGTTGCAAATTCTGTTTCAGAAATGGGGAGGGTTTTTGTGAACGGTAATCCTGCAAAACCGGCAAAGCAATTAAAAGTCGGGGATATTATTGAAATTGAATATGCTAATCGAACGGAAAAAGTCGAGGTTTTATTAATTCCCACCGGAAATGTCAGTGTGCAGGATGCAGGAACTTTGTATAAAATGATATAGGAGATTATATTTTTTAATTATGCACGAAATTTTAGTAAGTATGAATAATTTTTTTCAAAGTATGGGAGTTCAGGGGTTAGCGATAAACTCTGCTGTTGAAAGTTTCTTTCTTGTTCCTCCGCCTGATTTTTTGTTAATAGCTATGGATTTAGCAAAACCCGAAAAAGCTCTGTATTATGCTTTGATTTGCACGATTGCATCAATTGCCGGTGCTGTTGTCGGATATTTTATAGGTTTGTTTGGCGGAAGACCTGTATTTAATTTCTTGTTTAAAAATAAGCATGATAAATTTGAAGCTGTTGAAAAAATGTATAATGAATATGGTTCGTTTGCGGTTTTCTTTTCAGCTTTTACTCCTATACCATATAAGGTCTTTACAATCGCAAGCGGTGTTTTAAAAATGAATTTCTGGAAATTTGTGTTGGCAAGCTTTTTTGGAAGAGGCGGGAGGTTCTTTCTTGTAAGTTTGGTTTTAATGTTCTTTGGAGAAGCTGTTAAGCAGTATTTAGAACTTGTAATTTTAGCTGTAACAGTTTTAATAATCATATTCTGTATCATTGTTTATAAAAAGAGACATTCGTTTATTAAAAAAGATAAGGAGTAAAATATTATATGACAATTATTAATGAACAATTTACGGTAAACACAGAGGGGAATACCGATATAATTGATATAACAAAGCAGGTGCAAAATTTTGTATATCAGCAAGGATTAAAAGATGCACTTGTGTGTGTTTCTATTCAAGGAAGTACTTCTGCCGTAACTACAATTGAATATGAACCGGGCTTAGTTAAAGACTTAAAAGAAGCTTTGGAAAAAGTTGCTCCGTCAGCTCAGGAATATCATCACGATGAAATCTGGCATGATGGGAACGGTTATGCCCATATACGTTCAGCATTAATGGGCAGTTCGGTTTGCATAGCTTTAAAAGACGGACTCCTAAACCTTGGAACATGGCAACAGATTATTCTGCTGGATTTTGATAATAAACCTCGTTCAAGGTGTGTTACTGTTCAGATTATTTCGTAAAAAAGAATTTTTAATATTTTTTAGTTACCCAAATTAAATGGTAACCGAATTGAGTTCTAACAGGGTCGGAAACTTCTCCGACAGTGCCGTTGAAAGCAGCCTCTTCAAATGGTTTTACCATCTGACCTTTCCCGAAACAACCCAAATATCCTCCTTGTTGACCTGATGGGCAGGAAGAATGCATTCTTGCAAAATGTTTGAAATCATCATAGTTATTTATTTGGCTTTTGATTTTTAATGCTTCAGCTTCTGTTTCAACCAAAATATGACCTGCGCAAACGGTAGAAATCCCTTTGGCATTTGCCGCCAAACAAATCACTGTTAATAAAAATAAAACACTCAATAATTTTTTCATTTTACACCTCGTTATTAATTATCATTTTAGCTTGTTTCCAAAGTTTATCATATTCTTCATATGTATATTCTTCCAGCGGTTTTTCGGCAATTTCTTCCATTTTTCGGAATCGTTTTGTAAATTTTTTATTAGCTCTCAAAAGTGCCTGTTCCGCATCTATTTTATACCAGCGGGCTAAATTAACCGTTGCAAAAAAGATATCGCCCATTTCATCTTCCATTTTGTCTTTATCTCCCGACAAAACGGCTTCTTCAAACTCTTTGTATTCGGATTTTATACAATTCTTTAAACTTTCAATCGAATCCCATTCAAATCCGACTTTCACCACTCTTTTGCTGATTTTTTGGGCTGACATCAAAGCCGATTGAGCTTTGCTTATTCCGTCAAGAACGGATTTTCTGTCGGTTTTTTCTTCTTTTTTTAATTTATCCCAATTGCTTAAAATTTCGTCTGTTGAATTTACTTTCTCGTTTCCAAAAACGTGCGGATGACGGTGAATAAGTTTATCTGAAAGTTCTTTCGCTACATCTTCTATATCAAAATCGCCCTCGTCTTTTGCGATTTGAGAATGTAAAACAACTTGCAAAAGAACATCTCCCAGTTCTTCTCTCAAGTTTTTTATGTCATTGTCATCAATTGCATCGACGGCTTCATAGGCTTCTTCAATCATATTTGGACGCAAAGATTTATGGGTTTGCTCCCTATCCCATTGACAGCCGTTTTTACTTCTAAGCACTGCAACTATATCAACTAATCTTTCCAATTCCGGATATTTCATATCCGAATTATATCACTAAATTATGTTTGTTGTGCAGCTTCTTTTTTATGTTTAATAATCTTATGAGTGATAAATGCCGCAACTCCGAGCACAGCTGCGGAAATAGCCGCCCATTTTGCAATAAACCCTGCTTTTATGCGTTTTGTTGTTTTTTGAATCGCATTAAATACGTTATCATCCATTGTCGCAGGTTTTATAAACTTCTTTTGTTCGGCATTCCAACAGTCTTGAATTTGGTTTTTCATATCTGCGTGTCTGGAATTAATTGCAGTTTTCATTGAATCTTTTATAACAGACTTATTTGAAGCAAGGTTTGTATCATTTACCAGACTTAAGAATTCTGATGAAGTTTTGTGCATCGGTTCAGAAACAACTTTCGAAGCTTCAGGATTATTATTCATGAGAGTCCTGAGTTCATCTGCTGTTTTAACTTTATCGATTCTATTGAATACTTCATTATATTGACCATACGATTTTTTGACATCTTCAGGCGCACTTTTTACAAATCTGTCATAAGATAATTTTGCGAATTTATCTGTAGGAACTCCGTTTTTCATATACGGATTTCTTTTTGAACCTATAATAGCGCCTGCTCCTGCTCCGACTACAGCCCCAACACCGCCTGCAACCAGTGACGGATGCTTTTTACGCTCATTACTAACCTGTTGATTTTCTTCTGTAACGACATCGTAGCCGAATTGTCCGTTGGGACCATACGACATTGGAACTGTTGAATAAGAATATGACATAAGAACACTCCTTGGTACTACACATATATATAAAGTTCATATTAAATTTAAAATTGCCACTAAACAACAAAATTATTCAAAATTATTTACAAAACTTAATACAAATGTTCACATAATCCTTTTTCAAGTGTATCATTGTCATATGATTGATTTATCGGAGTTATATTCGGAAGTTCCGCCTACAAAACTCAGAAACAAAGATGAGAAATTTTGTCCGGCTGATACTTCCAGATTTTGGAAAATAGTGGGTGATACGGTATTTTTCAGCATGCTAAAAAAGCGCTTTTATGCATTCAGGTTTAAGGGCGCTGAAAACTATTATTCAAAGTCTCCTGATATGCCTGTTATAATGTATGCTCCACATTCAAATTGGTGGGATGGTATAGTTGCATATGCTGTAAATAACGGAATTTGCCACAAAGAGATGCGTTTGATGGTTGAAGAACTCAAAAGATTCCCTTTATTGAGGCATGCAGGTTGTTTTAGTATAAATAAAAGAACACCGCAAGCTTCAATGACTGCACTAAAATATGCTGTTGATGAACTTGCCGATTCCAACTGTAATCTGTATTTATACCCTCAAGGAATTATAAAACCGCCGAATTTTAGACCGATAGAATTTCAATCAGGACTTGCCTATATGGTAGAAAAAGCCGTAAAAAAATATGGTAAGGTTGGGCTTCTTCCTGTAGCTGTTAATTATTTTTTCTTAAGGGATAACCGCCCTGAAGTTTTTGTCGAATTTGGGAAAAGGATTGAAGTGTTTAAAGACGAAAAATTGGATAGAAAAGAGTTTACATCCTTTCTGGCAAAAAATCTCGAAGAACTCTGCGATAAACAATTCTATGAAATTAGCCATGCCAAATTTGACGGATATGATACCCTTTTTCAACAGAAATTGAAGTGGTACAGAAGAATAGAGCAGCGGCTTAAACGTACCGGTGAAACTTTTATAATACGTTAAATTTTGCACCAACGGCCTTGTAGTAATTTATATAATCAATCATACAGTCAAAATTGCTCGAATAAACCATTTTATTGACGTTCATAAGGTTTTCTTCTCTCTGGTTTAAGTCAAGTTTTGAAATGACACCTTCATCGTACTTTAAACTATTTAAACCAAAATCCTTTTCTTCCAATTTTTGAATTTCTTTTTGTTTAGCCAATTTTTCTTTATCCATATTTATTGCTACGAGGGTATCGTTGACTTCCTGCATAGATGTCAAAACTATTTTTTCATAATTTCGGAAGCTTTTTTCGTATGCTAGTTTCTTAAGCTTTAAATTAGCCTTGATTTTACCGCCTGCAAAAATATTTTGTAGAATTCCGCCGCCTAATCCCCAGGCTGCTTGTGATGTCGTGAACAAACTGCCTATTTTATCGGAATTGAATAAAACCAATCCTCCTAAATTAATGGTAGGCAGAAATTCTTTTTTAGCAATTTTTACGTCTATACCGGCTTTTTCCAACATTTTTTCCGCCCTAATGTAATCAGGTCTTTGAGCAATTATATCAGCGCTGACATATTCTTCAGGCAATATGCCGTTGTAACAGAAATCTTTCCAATCGGTTCTTTTAAATTCTTCAATATTATTGGGGCTATCACCTATTAATACTGCAAATGCATTTAATAATTGCGTTCTTTGTTTTTTTAGTTCGGTTAAGTCCGTAATGCCTAAAATATAGGATTCATTAGCTCGGGCTAAATCTGATGTAGAAACAATCCCCTCTTTATTAGAGATATCCATCATTTCAAAAATTTCTTTTCTCAAATCAACAATTTTTGTTTGCAAATCAATCATTGCATCCAGTCTGATTATGTTAATATATGCACTTCCAACTGCAGATGCAACAGCTATATATGCAGTTCTTTCGTCTAATATTGATACCTCGTACATTTTGCGTTGAGCCGTTGTTTTATTATGATTTTTCCCGAATAAATCTAACTCATAACTTGCAATTATTGGGAAACCGAAGCTTTCTTGTGTATTTCTTGTAAAATTTCCGTATCCTGGCATAAACCCTGCTTGAATAGCAGGAAGTTCTCCGGCCCTTTGTATGGCGATTTTTTGATAATATTCTTCCACATTAAGGGTTGCTATTTTCAAGTCTTTATTATTTTCCAATGCTTTTATCATATATTCTTGCAGGTTGTTATCGGAAAAACCGTTCCACCATTCAAGATTTATATATTCATATTTATTTTTTACCGGTGTAACTTTTTGTGTTTTTGCCTTGTTTTCAGGCATTATATTTTCTATGCTTGATGCTTGAGGTATGTACACAGAACTCAATAAAGTTATAATTAGCAGTGGTATAATTTTTTTCATTTTAGCGATTTTCTCCGAGTACTTGATTTTTTATGACAACAATGATAACATAATTGTGTTGCATTTGCAACATGTAGCTATGACAACATAATATGGATCAGAGAAATAAAAATGGATTCTCAAATAAAAGAGCATTTTACCGATACGATATTTTATCAAATTGAGTTGACGGCAAAGTATTGTAAACTTCTTGGTCAACAGGTGTTTGAAAAATACAATATGGGACTTTCGTTGGAAGAGTACTCGGTCTTGGATGTATTAACAATCAATGATGCTTTGTGTCAAAGAGATATTGCAAAGCTAATTTTAAAAGATAGAGCTAATACGGGTAAATTGTTGGATACTTTAGCCGCAAAGAATTATATAGAGCGAGAGTTGACCGTTAAAAATAACAGGCCAGTAAAACTGGTTAAAATAACAGATGAAGGTCTTAGAAAATTGAACGCCGTTGCTGAGACAGCCAGACCTAATTACAATTTAGTGAAAGAAAAGATAAATAGCAGAAATTTGTTAAAAGTTGGGGATTTGCTAAAAGAATTGAGAGAAGTTTTAAAAGAAACATTGGAAATTCAAATATAAAGGTTATAAAGATGAGTATAAGAAATAAATTTGGTACAAAAAGGTATTGGATAATATTTGGATGCGTAATTGCAATAATAGTTGTGATATTCTTAATAATGGAGGCAAGCAAATATCAATCTACAGACGATGCATATGTAGATACGACAACTGTTACCGTTTCACCGAAAGTTTCCGGTCAGATTGTAAAAGTTCTGGTGTCTGACAATCAGCATGTTAAAGCCGGCGATGTTGTTGCGGTTATAGATAAAGTTGATTATGAAGTGAAATTGCAGCAGGCAACAGCTTCCTATGAAAGGGCCTTGCTAAATCAGCAAAATGCGCATGCGAATTTAAATGCTACGAATTCGGAAATTGAATTGGCAAAAAAGGATGTAGAAAGATATCAAAATCTTTATAATGCAGGCGCTGTTTCCAAACAGACATTGGACAGAGCAATCACAAATTTTGAATCAATTCAGGCAAAACAAATAACTGCTGAGCAGGCGATATTTTCACAAAGTCCGGAAAAAGCATTAAAAGTAGCAGATGCAGATTTGAATGTTTTGAAGGCGCAAAAAAGAGCCGCTGAGTTAGCGCTTGAGTATACTGATATTGTTGCTCCGATAGACGGCACTGTTTCCAATAAAAAGGTAGAAGTAGGTATGATGGTGCAGCCGGGTTCCCCGCTATTCGTTATTGTGCCGAATGACGTATGGGTAGTAGCTAACTATAAAGAGACTCAAATAAGAGGTATGAAAAAAGGAATGCCTGTTGATATAAAGATAGATACTTATCCTAATAAAGTCTTTAAAGGCGAGATTGACTCAATTCAGAGGGCATCAGGAGCTAAATCCAGCCTATTTCCTCCAGAAAATGCTGTTGGTTCTTTTGTAAAAATAGTACAAAGAATTCCTGTTAAAATCGTATTCACGGAGAAAATTGATACCAATGAATATCAAATTATCCCCGGAATGTCTGTTGTACCAAAGGTCAAAACAAAGTAAGTGTACAAATCTGTTTAAAAATATTTCAAACTTACGTCATAAAAATGATAAAAACTGTAAAAAACGAGTTATAATAATAGCATGAGCACAGATTCCGAAGATATTGAATTAAAGAAAGTTGGTTTGGAACTCATGTTTCTGACTCCGGAAAAATACAGTAATGCTGATGGTATTACTGCGGTTGAACTTGCGAAGAGAGTCGATTTGCCTGTCGAAACGGTAAAAAAGAAATTAAACATATTGAAAGATAAAAATATTGTAAGAGTCAAAGGCATAAATCCTAAATACTGGCTTTTTGATGAGTATAATTTTCAGCGGCTTGATGATGACGATGAGATATTTCATCTTTTATGTAATTTTGATGATGTTGATTTTGACAGGTTTTTTACGTATTAATAATTTTTCCGTTTTCAATAGAAAGTGTTTGAACATTTTTTAAGAATTCATTGTCAAATAACAGTGTGTCAACTGAAGTTGTTATCGTTTGTACTTCTGTACCAATGGATTTTAACAAATAATTTTGTCTTAAATCATCAAGTTCTGCAAGAACATCATCGAGTAATAATATAGGAGTAATGCCTGTTTTTTCTTTAATAATATCAAGTTCTGCCAGTTTTAATGCTAATACAAGAGTTCTTTGTTGTCCTTGGGATGCAAATTTCACGGCATCAGTTCCGTTAATAGAAAATTCTATGTCATCTCTGTGAGGGCCTACACAACATTGTTTGCGCCCGAATTCTTCTGATTTTCTGTTTATCAATTCTTCCTGAAGATACTTAGAGATTCTTTCAATTTCATCAAACGGGCATGTATATGATAGCTTAAATTCTTCAATTTTACTTATATTTTTGTGCTTAATTCCAGCAATGTTTTCTATTTCTTTAAGGAATTTTTTCCTGAGATATATTATATTAGCGCCTGTTATTACAAGTTGTTCATTATAAATATCAAGTAAGGATTCATCTATGTATTCATTTTTCAGCAGATTATTTTTCTGGATTCTGAATTTATCATAAACTGAAAGCCGTTCATCATAGGCAGGATAAATTTGGGAAATCGCTCTGTCAAGCCAATCTCTACGGTCTTGTGGAGTACCTCTGAGCAAAAGTAAATCTTTAGTGGAAAATAATACTGTTTTTACGACATTCTTAAACTCTTTCGGATTTGTTTTAATTCGGTTTACTTTCAGTTCACGTTTTTTTTCAATTGTATAATTTATTGATAATTCGATATCAGTGTCATTTCTGAGGAATTCTGCATCAATTTCAAATTCTTTTTCATTAAATTTAATCATATCAGACATAACAGAGGTTCTTGGACTTTTTAGGTCTGACAAAATGCAAATGCTTTCTAAAATATTGGTTTTACCTTGGGCATTCTTACCTATAATCAGGGTTTTATTCCCCTGAAACCCTATATTTATCCCCTCGCAATTTCTGAAATTTTTTAATGAAAGTTTATTAATTCTCATAGAATAAGTATAGCATGTAAAAACGAGCCTTTAATTCTATAAAGACTCGTTTTTCATATATTTAATATTTGCTGCAATTGTCCTTAGTCGTCAGCGTGACCTGCGGTACCTAATACATCACGCATTTTGTGCATAACCATTTCTTTGACAGCAGTTCTCCCCGGTCCCATATATTCACGAGGGTCAAATTTTTCAGGATGCTCAACAAAGAATTCTCTGATTGTTGAAGTCATTGCTAATCTTAAATCTGTATCGATATTAATTTTTGCAACGCCGTGCTTAGATGCATAGTTAAGCATATCTTCCGGAACACCTTGTGCATCAGGTAAGTTACCGCCGTATTTATTACATTTAGCAACAAATTCTTTAGGAACTGATGATGAACCGTGAAGGACGATAGGATAATCGCCAAATCCTGCTTCACGAAGTGCATCTTTAATTTCTTTAAGTCTTTCAAAGTCTAGTTTCGCTTCACCTTTGAATTTGTACGCACCGTGAGAAGTACCGATAGCGATTGCCAAAGAATCGCAGCCTGTTTGTTTAACAAATTCAACTGCTTCTTTTACGTTTGTATATTTAGCATCTTTATCTGATACATTTACATCGTCTTCAACACCTGCAAGTTTGCCTAATTCAGCTTCAACTGAAACGCCTCTTTGATGTGCGTATTCAACAACTTGTTTTGTTACTTTTACGTTTTCTTCAAACGGAAATCTTGAACCATCAATCATAACTGATGAGAAACCGCCGTCTATACAAGATTTACAGATTTCAAAATCAGCACCATGATCAAGGTGAAGCGCTATAGGAACTGTTGTTGTAGCTAAAGCTGCTTCAACCAACTTAATTAGATAAGTTTGATTAGCGTATTTTCTTGCACCTGCTGAAACTTGAAGAATGATTGGTGAACGTGTTTCTTCTGCAGCTTCTGCAATACCTTGTAAAATTTCCATGTTGTTAACATTGTAAGCACCAATAGCGTAACCGCCTGCGAGTGCCTTTCTGAACATTTCTTCTGTTCCGACTAATTTTCTTTCACTCATTTGAGTTCTCCTTCTTTTATTGTCCTTGGGCTATTTAGTCCATTACATGCTTAATTTACTACAAACAGCTATTTATGTAAATGTATGGTTACTTATTACAGTTCTGTTTGATTACATTTACAGTTTTCTGTGCAATTACATTTACATTCGCAATTTGACTCAGTTTCTTCCAACGCTTTATCCGTTTTTTCAATAGTTCTTTCTGCAGAATTTTGCATTTTTTCTGACATTTTTTTCATGCCTCTTGCTGTTTTATTGGAAATCTTATTTGCACCTCTCACAGTTGCTTTTTTAACTTTATCCGCACCGCTTTTTGTGTGTTTAGCTGTCGCTTTTCCTGCTTGAATAGATTTATCTTTAATATAATAACCTGCTTTTTTAGAACCGGATTTGACGCTTTCGGCAGTTTTTTCGGCAGCTTCATGTGTCTTTACCGAAACAGTTGAGATTACCTGCTCTGTTTTAGTTGTCTGTATAGCTTCATCTGCGAAAACGGTTCCTACCGAGAATACAATTGCTAAAAATATTAGTACTAAACTCTTTTTCATAGTTACCTCCCATATTTTTGTTGTACGTTTAACCCTCTTGTTGATATGCCCATGCAGAATGATTGTGAATACTTTCCATTGATTCACATTCAACTTCAAATGAGTCAATGATATCATTTTTTCTTAAAAGTAATACTACATCCCTTAAAACATCTTCGACAAATTTGGGGTTGTCATAAGCATGTTCTGTTACGTATTTTTCATCCTCCCGTTTTAAAAGGGGGTAAAGTTCTGATGAAGCGCATTTTTCTACATCAGAAATTAAATCCTCGAGCCAAATGTGTTCATCCTCGGGATATGTTATTTTAACCGAAACGATTGCTCTTTGGTTATGCGCACCGTATTCCGATATCTCTTTTGAACATGGGCAAAGTGTTGTAACAGGAACTTTTACACCTAAATAGAACTTGTATTCTTCATCCTCTTCGCCATAATTATCAAGCACGCCCTCAAAAGAGCAGTCATAGCACATTGGTGCAGTAATTTTTGTAACCGGTGATGTTTTATTGATAAAATATTTGAAATCAAACTTAATGTACCCGCTCTTTGCATTCAATTTATTAATAATTCCTTCTACGCAACCTTTTATATCAATTCCCAAAGTTTTTTTTGAACGCCATTCATTCAAGACTTCTACAAATCTTGACATATGGGTCCCTTTGTAATGGGCGGGTAATGTTACGCCCGCAGTTGCGACAGCATAAATAACTTTATCCTCGTCATCTTTTCGTTGAATGGTAAGCGGAATTTCAAGTCCTTTAATTCCGACCTTTTGTATCTCTACTCCTCTTGAATCAGTCTGGTTTTGAACATCCTTCATCTATATTTCTATTCCTTCAAAGCTTTTTCTCTCAAGCGCAAGAAGAAGTTTTAATGCTGCGACTCTTTGAACATTCGCCGGTGCATTTCTAAGTAGTTCAACTCCTTTAAGCATCATAGGGTCATTATCATACCAGCGATTGCCCTTCCCTTGATATGTATTTATAATGTCATAAACATGGTCTATAACTTCTGCAGCGACTTGTTCTTGAAGCCTCAACATAAATTCTGCCGCTTCTTTTTGAGTATTATCAGGCTGCAGTCTCAATAACTCAAGGGCTTCTTTTAGAATTGGGTCGCTATCATACCAACGTTTATTAACCATATTTACTTCCTCTTAATAATTTTGTATTCTTATAAGGCTATTGTATAATAAATGTGGGTAAATGTATAGTGGTTAATGCTCTTAATAGGAGAAATTAAGATGTTAAAAATATTACTTATAAATGGTGCAAACTTAAACATGTTAGGGATGAGAGAGCCTGAAAAATACGGGAATAAATCATTAGCAGAGATAGAATCTGAACTTATAGTAAAAGGCAAAGAGCTAGGTGCTGAAATCGACACATACCAGAGCAATATTGAAGGTGAAATTGTAGAAAAAATTCAACAAGCAATTGGTAATTATGACGGGATTCTTATTAATGCAGGTGGTTATACTCATACAAGCGTAGTAATAAGAGACGCAATTGCTGCTGTGAATATTCCGACTGTAGAAATACATATGACCAACATTCATGCCAGAGAAGAATTTAGGCACACATCGCTATTATCGGGCGTTTGCAAAGGTGTTATTGCAGGATTCGGTGAAAATAGTTATACTCTCGGGTTGGAAGGTTTGGTAAACATTATTTAAAAGCCGGTTACTTCGCAATAAGTCCGCCTAATGCCATAACATCCTCATATTCTGCGCCGGCTTCAAGCATTTCTTCTGCGGTAAATCCAAACAAAGTAATTGTATCTATGGAATTCTTATCAAGTGTGTGATTGACAACTTCTTTAAGGGCAGATTCACGGGTCATATATTGAAACTTATCATTGATATTACGCTTAAGACTTCTTGCTTTAGATTTTCCCATTACTTAATCTCCCTTTTTCCAAGGCTAAAAGTGCAACGCCAATCATTCCGGAATAATTCCCTGCAGTCGCAATTCTGACTGATGTTGGGGTAGTAACAATATCGGAATTTACTTTTTGTTCGATTTTTTTCGGGTCAACAAATTGTGCCATTGAACCGGATAACACAACACAATCAGGGTCAAAGATATTTGCCAATCCCATTATTCCTAATGTAATATCACTTTCCCAGCGGTCAAAAATCCTTGTCATTAATTCATTCCCTGATTTCAAGCCTTCTATGACGTCATAAGTGGTTATATTTTTGTCTCCTGTCATTTCTTCAGCGGTAATTTTAAGAGCAGTTCCTGATGCATATGCTTCATAGCAATCCCAGCTTCCGCAAGAACATTTTCTTCTGTGGTCCGGATACATTTTGAAATGCATTTCTCCTGCTGCGCCTGATTTCCCTTTAAGTATTTTGTCATTTATAATGATTCCCCCGCCGACACCTGTTCCCAACGTTAACATTACAGAAACTGCGGAGCCTCTGGATGCACCGATTTTGTACTCAGCCCACGCTGCAGCATTAGCATCATTCTCCAAAAATACAGGCTTGCTGCTAAGATTTTGAA
>JAEEXX010000152.1 GCA_016287985.1 Candidatus Gastranaerophilales bacterium | reverse complement strand
AAAGATATAGAATCTATTGACGAAAACGATATGCTTTCTCGTCCAGAATTTGTCTCGTATAAGAAAAGGGGGCTTTGCAGTGTAAGGCGAGTAGCTCAAATTACAGATCTTTTTGATGTAATTGATGTTTATGATGTAACCTTAGCAGATAATGTTGTTATTTCTGTGGCGAGAATTTATATTCAAAATTTTGTGCGAAGTGTGGCTCAATATTTTTCTCATGCTTTTATATTGTTTCACTATGAAAACGTGACAAATCGTAAATGGCGTTTTTCATATATGTATAAAGAAAATACTATAAAGTCCACGACTACAGCCAAACGTTTTACATATCTTTTTGGGAAAAACACTGCTTACCATACCGCAAGAGAACGTTTTACTTTGTTGTTAGGAAAACAAATTGAAAAAAATGACATAATTGATGCGTTTTCAGTAGAAGCATTATCCGAGGAATTCTTCAAAGGATATAAAACTCACTATGAAAAATTCTGCAAATACTTGTATTCAATAAACTCCAATAATTTCATGTTTGATGAAAAGTCATTGCGTAACTATGTAAAAAAACTTTTGGGACGATTGGTTTTCCTTCATTTTTTACAAAAGAAAGGTTGGATGGGAGTCCCCGCCCATAATAAAAAATGGGAAGGTGGCGATATGGAGTATATGTCTAATCTGATAAAAAGAAATGAAAATAATGACCATTTTCTTAGCAATATTCTGAACACGTTATTCTTTAATACGTTAAATGAACGTCGAACAAACGATATTGTTGATAAATGTTTAGGAGAAAACATCAGAATACCTTATTTAAACGGAGGTCTTTTCGATAAGGATAATATGGATAAACAAGCGATAGATTTCCCATATTCCTATTTCAAAGAATTGATGGATTTTTTCGCCATATATAATTTTACAATTGACGAAAACGATCCTGCTGATTCAGAAATCGGTATTGACCCCGAAATGCTTGGACATATTTTTGAGAACTTATTGGAAGACAATAAAGATAAAGGTGCATTTTATACACCAAAAGAAATTGTGCAATATATGAGTCAAGAATGTGTATGTTTGTACCTTAAAAATCATACACCAAATAATCTTTATTCGTCTATTGACAAGTTAATTAAAGAAAATTTAGTTGATGAAATTCTCACTATAAAAGATAATGCGAAGTTAATCAACCAATGGTTAACAAAAGTAAAGGTTTGTGATCCCGCTATTGGTTCTGGAGCTTTTCCAATGGGAGTTCTAAATGTTTTATTCCATTGTCGGCTTTTACTATATCCATATATAGGAAGCAAGGATGACTTTTCTTGGGCGGCTGTTAAGCGTGAAATAATTCAAAACAATATCTATGGTGTAGATATAGAAAAAGGTGCAGTAGATATTGCACGTTTGCGTTTTTGGTTAGCATTAGTTGTTGACGAGCAAACGCCTGAACCCTTGCCAAATCTTGATTACAAGATTATGCAAGGTAATTCTCTGCGAGAAAATTACAGAGGTGTGGACTTATCCGCAATGACAGAGCGTAAAGGCGATGACTTAATCAGTATATTTGATAATGAACTAGATATATTGCGAAAATATTTGCGTGATAAGTTAACTTCTTATTATGGGACTTCTGACCATAAACACAAACAAGCGTTACAACATCAAATAATAGATATTGTTAAGAAACAACTGAGCGAGCAAAAAATTGAGGTTGATTTCGGCGATGATGACCTCGCCGCAAATTCAAAATTTTTCCTTTGGCATACATGGTTTTACGATGTATTTCAAAATGGAGGGTTTGATATTGTTATAGGAAATCCGCCGTATGGTGCAAAATTTCCAGAAGAAGAAAAGCAATTTTATAAAAAGAAATTTTCTGATGTACACATGCGAACACCCGAATCATTTTGCTATTTTACATCTTTTGCATTTGAACTTTGCAAAAAGTCAAAATCTGCAATTGCGTCCTTTATCGTACCTAATAACCTTTTGTTCCAAAACGAAAATGAAAAAACAAGAAGGTTACTTACGGAACGAAATACGTTAGTACGTGCAATAAATCTTGGAGACAATATATTTGCAAGCGCGGATGTGCCGACGTGTATTTTTATAGCGAAAGCAGATAAATCAAAGGATTATGATATTGCCTATTCTGATTATAGAAACATCAATGTGAAGAATATAGTTTGGAACAGCAATATTGACAATATAAGTCTTTCAAAACTTCAAACTGTTCCGTCTATGGTAATTGGTATGTCAAATACTGAAATTGATATACTAAACGCCATCAAAGAAAATGGAATAACAATTGACTCTATTGCTGATGAAATGGCTTGTGGTATTTCTACAGGAGGCGATAAAATATTCAAAGTTTCCAATGCTGTAATTGACAAATTTGGTATTGAAAAAGAAATACTACGACCTGTCTTGGTTGGCAGTAATATCGGTAAGTATCATATAGATTACAATGGAGATAGAATAATATATACAACGAGAGAAACAAATATTTCTGATTACCCATTTACAAATTATTACTTGTATGATTATTTCGACAAATTAAGTAAAAGAAGCGAATCAAAGAAAGGTATCTTACCATGGTATGCTTTGAACAGGAACAGATATGAGGGTCTATTTACTGACCCGAAAATAATAATGCGTCAAACGTCAGATTCTATTATTTCTGTATTTGACGAGAGCGGATTCTATGTATTAGATAGTATTCTTGTATTAAAAGTCAATAAAAATGTTGATTTTGATTACAAATATATTTCAACGGTACTCAATTCCAAAGTTGTTAATTACTTATATAAGTTGTTGACGCAAGAAGAAGGACGTACATTTGCTCAGGTAAAACCCATAAATGTGAGGAAATTGTATCTTCCTAAAACAGATAAAAAAGAACAATTGTTATTGTCAACACTTTACGACTATATGGCATTCCTTAGAAATGCAAATTCTCCAATTATTGATGATACGATTAAGAATCAATTTATTGGCGATTTCTTCGAAAAAGTTATTGATGGCTGCGTTTTTGAGTTGTTTTTTAAAAATCACATGATAGAAAGGGGAATAAATATTATAAATTATTTGTATGATATTATTCAACCCATTCATAAAACAAAAGAGACGATAACAACGGCTTTCAATTTACTATACAAAACAGACAATGAGGTTCGTACAAGAATGAATTTGTTTGTTTCAAGAAGTCCTGAATACCTTAAACCTATAATACAAAGTTAATATGGCGGCAATATCCAAAATAATAATAGACGGTGTAAAGGCTTTCCCTAATGATTTTACTCTTGATTTATCAGGCAAAAATCTGTTGATGTATGGAGAGAACGGCAGTGGAAAATCTTCAATCTTTTATGCCTTATATACTATTTTTCAAAGTCAGTGTAAAAGCGATAAAAGCAAAATCTATTTTAACACTTCGGAGTCTGAAAGTATTGTCAACAAGTTTACGAATAATCCTAATGCAAAGGTTGAAATCTTATTAGAGGGTAGTGATGTTATATATCGTGTTTCTCATAATGGATACGAGGAGACAGTACCACAACCAATATCCCCATTAAGAGATTTGAATGGACAATGTGTTTTTATAAATCATAGGTTCTTATTCAATTTTTTTAGTTTTAGTAATTCTCAATATATTGATTTATTTCCTGTCTTTATTAGGGATATATTTCCGTTTACACTAACACAGAAGCAACGTGAATTTATAAGCGATATTTATGATGATGTTATGACGGGTATCAAAAAACATGGAAGAAGAAGGATAGACTCGTCATATAATGCAAGAATCCTAAAGTTTAATGAAGAAACCAAATATATTATTGATTTGATTAATAGTAATGCACTTCATACTGCAACGAAAATATATAATGAGCATTTTCGAGATTCGGGAGACCGAGAATTGAAAATTACTCTTGGATATGATGATAATAGTGATAATATACCTCAGCCTAA
>JAEEXX010000151.1 GCA_016287985.1 Candidatus Gastranaerophilales bacterium | reverse complement strand
GTGATAGAACTAATGAACAAAAAGAAGAATCTGCCAATATAAACATAAAAAGTGGGCAGAATGTTTCAAGTACGTCAAATGACTTGGATATATTTTATACACCGATTAATAACGAACAACAACAAGAACAAAAAGAAGAACAAAAAGAAGAACAAAATGAAAGTTCAGATTCTACCGGGGTCTTTGACAATATACTTGAGAACTCAATTAAGAATCCGCAAACAGAGCTATCTTTTAGGCCAAGTCCTTCGATAAAGAAAGATTACGCTTATATTAATTTTATGGGCGGACAAAAAATTGAGAAAAAAATTGATTATCTTTTGTATACTGCTTATTATTACTCGCAATATGAGCAGAAACCCAGATTTACTCTAAAACAGCTTAATTCAAAATTAATGCAGAATTTAGCCGTTATTATAGATCACAGTATTTTGCAGGAGGCTATTAACAGGGATTATATTGAGTGTTTACCCGATTTAACAGGTCTCATCGGTGCAAGTGAGTATAGACTAACAGCATACGGAGAGAAAACAATTTTGGATGCTTAATATCTCTTAACAGAGACTTCAATTTGAGCAACTTTAGTACATATTCGTACTTTATATATATAGGAAAGTTTTGAGGATATTATTATGCCCCCGACAATATCTAATTTAACATCAATATTCAGATCAGGAATTAACATGCGCAATTACGGTGCAATTGTTTCTAATGTGCGAAACAAGGTTATTGGTGCTGTGCCAAAAGATTTACTTGGTGTTGCAACTCGCAGGTTGCCAAAAGGAGGCTATAAGCAGACATTATCAGAAATAAATCAGGCATACGAGGAGACTGCGTGCATTTTAAAAAAAGTTGAAAAACTGCAATCGGATGCTTTTGAAAGAATTCCTGCAACTTACGAAAATTTTGGTAAAATTTCTGACAGAACTGAACGGTTGGGCGAACTTAGTTATGATGAAGTTTTTAAATATCACGATAAGATATTTGATGAAGCCGAAACCGAATGTCTTTTGGAAGCAGAAAGTCATTTATTGCAAAAGTTGACACCAATTATGCAGGATTTGAAGAATGTAATATTAACTCCGTGCGGAGAGGGTAATTTCAAAAGAGTTTATAAGTTAGAATTTAAGTTTGCGAATCCGAATAAAGCAGTTGCACCTCAAGCATTAGGAGTCTATAGAGAAAATGTTATGTCAATTAATACAGGAAATCTACATTTGAGGTTTCTTGATAATTTGAGTGATGAGGAATATGCAAAGGTAATGAATTGGAGCGTGGATTATACAAAAAAGAATCGAGCAAGAGTTCGCCATTCAATTCTGGAGGATATTAAAGAGGTCAAATCTTTGGATTACGCCAAATATGGGCATGGCGCTATTGCGGAAGCAAATATCTCCGAATACATAAAATATATGGCCGGACATAAATTAAAACCTGAAGATGGAATTGTTTTGCCGGAATTATTTTCTTTAAATGGTTCGACGCCTTATTTTGTATCGGAATTCGTCGGCAAAGACCGTAAGGCCAGAAAAGTTTTTGATTATTCTGCTTTTGGTTTGCGTTATACTGATTTTAATTTAAATAAGTCAGATGGTAATATAAACAGGGACCTTGGTGAAATATTGCCATTAACTAATTCTAAACCTTCTGCGATTGTGGGGAATCCCACCGGTACCAGAATTTCCAAAAAATTTTCCCGATTAAATACACTTGATCAACAGCTAAGGTATTTGTCAGATTTGAGAGACAAAGCTATTAATGAAAAAAATCTTTTAAACAAATATGCTACCCTGAATGCTATAAATGAAATAGTTCAAACAAGATTGACAGTTCTAGGCTAAATCTTGAATAAAATTGATAATGTTTGTCAAAACTTCTTCTGTAAAAAGTTCTTTCATTTTGATTCTTGGGGTATCTGAAGGCTTAAGAATTTTGTATATTTGGAATTTCTCAGGTGTGTAAATGCAAGAATACATTAAACCTACAGGTTTATTTACCCCGTTATTTACTCCGCCGCCTGTTGGGCCTGCTATTCCTGTTGTTGAAACACATATATCGGATTTGGTAAGCTCATAAAGCCCTTTAGCCATTTGAAACGCACATTCTTCGCTCACGGCTCCTTTTGTATTTAGTACAGATTCTTCAACTCTCAGCATGTGCATTTTTGCATCATTTGCATATGTTACAAGATTTAGTTTTATAAAAGCGGAGCTTCCGGAAATATCAGTAAGTTTGGAACTTAAGAGCCCGCCTGTACATGATTCGGCTGTAGAAATGGTAAGCTTGTGTTTTATTAGTATTTCAGCCAAACATTCGTTTAAATCCATTAGTAAGTTGTCCTTTTAAGTATAACTTTTGAGTGTTCGTCATAAAGATTATGCTTGTACCAAACACCTTTAAAATCACCATTTGGTTCAAAAAGATATTGATTATCCTTTGATGCATAATATATTGCACTAACCGGCGTTCCGGAAACTCTATATTGAATCGAATAATAAGGATATTCTGGGTATTCACCATAATTATAGTCAACATATCTTAAATGTCCGAGTGCATCATAATAGTAGGAAACAGATACATCTTTCTTTTCTTGCAGTGCATACATATAAATATGCTTTTGGTTTTTATAATAGAAAGCTGAAATATTATAATCACCATATTCTTTGTGACCGGCTGAAGCTGCCATATAGTGTGCTACATAATCTTTATCTTTTATCATGCTCTTGAATTGTTTTTTCAGTCCCTTTTGTTTTATAACAGGATTCTCAAATATAATATCCCGAACTTCATTTATAATGGCTTCTTTTTCAATATCAGATTTTCTAATCCAGTCATACGTAATATCTGCAATATAAATGTCATTGTAATTTGCAGAAACTAAACATTGTGAACATACGGCAAAAAATATAAAAAATAAAAGTTTTTTCATAATATCCCTCCCACGAGATTAATTATATCACATGCTAAAAGTTTGTAGTATAATCTAAGAATGGTTAGATTAGTAAAAAGAGAGAATTTAGGATACTTAACAGAGTGTGTTACAGCCTTTTTTAAATTCCAACAACATTTCACTCATATTGTGCCGGTGAATTTTCCTGATGTTGAACCTTGTGTATATGCTATGTGGCACAATCATCAGTGTTGTGTATATGGTTTACCTAATAAAAGCAAAACAAATGTTCTTGTAAGTCGATCAAAGGATGGTGAGGTTGTTGCAAATAGTATTGAGCGTGCCTTTGGATTCAAAACATTGAGAGGTTCTACAAGGAGGCAAGGTTCAATCGAAGCAACAATGCAGATGATAGAAGCATTAAAAAACGGAGAAAATGGAGCAATAATGGTTGACGGTCCAAAAGGCCCTGTTCATATTGCTAAAGATGGTGCTATTAAAATCGCAAAGCTCGCAGGGGTTCCAATTGTTCCTGTTGTTTGGTATTCTAATAATTTTAATTTAATAAAATTCAAATCGTGGGATAAGCTAGAAGTTCCGTTTTTGGATGTACGTCTGATTAATCTTTATGGAGAACCTATTTACATACCAAAAGACGGTGACGAACAATCTGATGAAAAATATCGTTTAATACTTGAAAAAAGCTTGTTAGATTTACTAGAAAGAGCACCGGAAGAATATAAGAAAGTGTATTGGCACGGTCTATGGAGAAGAAAAAAATAAAACTTCTTGCCCTGCAAATGGGATCTGAGATAGGAGATAAAAATACAAATATAAAAAAAGTTGAAAAGCTTTTAGAGAAGTATTTGTCTGCTAAAAATGCGGATTTTGTTTTTTTGCCCGAAGTTTGGACTGTAGGTTGGGATTGTTCATCATTTGAGGACTGTGCAGAAGAAGTTGAAAATTCTGAATCGATAAACTTGCTCAAAAATATGGCAAAAAAATATGATGTTAATATTATAGGTGGGAGTTTTATCAGAAAATACAATAATAAATATTACAATTCTTGTCCTG
>JAEEXX010000150.1 GCA_016287985.1 Candidatus Gastranaerophilales bacterium | reverse complement strand
ACACCCAAAAGTCTGTCATAAATGTGCTTATGCCGTTTGAGTTTTGCTTCCGCAAGATTCATCCCAACAAGCACAACGGGAATCCCGATTTTGTCGTGCAAATCGCGGACAATCTCAATCGCAGACGAGTTATTCAAAAGAAAATCCACCTCATCCACGACCAAAACCTTTGGCCGCTCTCGAAGTTTATCCTCAATTTGCTTGAATAAAAGCGAAGTCAGGTACGTTGGCACATCATCAAGCTCCTCAACAATCTCGGTCAAAAGCCAACGCACAGACATTTTGTGGTTGCACCGTACATAAATCGCATCGTTATTCGTAACCCACCACATAATCGTTTGCGACTTCCCGAGCCCGAAATCACCATACACTAACGCCATCTTCGGCAGATTCGCGGGCGCATTTTTTAGCGTATCCATCAAATCCACAAATCTTTTCACATTCTGCGTCACAACAAATTTACGTTTCATAAAGACTTCGATATTCCTCACTTTGCTTGTATTCCGCTAGCCACACCCTGTCATCTTGACAGGTGCAGCCGTTTTTCATAAGCCATTCAAACTTTTCATACTTATTCAAAAACACAGGCGCGTTCATCTGTTCTTCTCTCGGTGTCGGCTTTTTCGTTTTTACCGGCTTTACTTTAATCACATCTTGTATATCTTCTTCAATATCTTGTTCAACAAATTTCAAATCTACATTCGGCAAGAATTTCTGTATAATAGGTGTTTTATGGGGCATTTTTATAAAGGCAATCATTATTCTACAAAAAGCAATTTAGGACCAAATGAACAATTTGGTGAAAATGATGGGAGTGATTTTCAAGAACTTGCTTTAAAACTTGAAGCAAATAAACAAAACATTGAACCTGAGGCACAAAGCAATAATGTTTGTACTTTTTACTTCAAGTCCGTTATCTGGGTCGCAAAAAATAATATCTTTACCATACAAAAATTTAAGTGCTTGATTATGCCATAAATGAATTTTATAACAGATACGAATACTAGAACAATGATAATATTTTTTAAACTAAAATTACCTTCGTTGCCGATTCCGAAAATTATAGCTAACAAAAAAAATAAAATTGTATAAAATATTGCCATAAATCTCCTTTTTCTTCCTGATTTTCTTCTGCCTTTATATCTTCAATTTTTGAATATTTAATAACTATAATTACCAATATTTCAATTGTTGGTTATAAAACAGTATCCAAAAATTTACTAAAATTTATATCATATAAACTAAGACCGATACCTGCAACTGCTAAAAATATTATGATATTCAATATTGTGTTTAAAAACCACATAGGCAGTTCCTTTCATTTAGATATTGTAAAACAGGAAATAATTGCAAGGTTCTATTTTGCTTCGTAATGTGCTATTAAGAAGTTTATAATTCCATAGTTCAAATTTATACCCCATTCAGGAGCAGATTTTTTCCCCTCATAATCTCTGCTTTCAAAAATATTTAAAATCATAGCATCATTTGAAGGTCGAATAATATCTCTTGCCGGAATAAATAAAACATGAACGGAATTAACTACATACAAAACAAAAACCAGGTAACCATATTCACTGTCATTAAAATTTTTCTTTAATATCCAAGCATAGTTATTTGTAACATTTGGATTAAACCGATAAAACATAAATCGTACCAATGTGTTTTCATTATTATTTGTAATTCTAAATAATGACCGTTCTTTAGGGTCAAGTTCAAATGCACGCATTTCAATATCAATATCATTTTCTAACCCCAATTCTGAAATAGCCGTTTCCAATCTTTTTTCGCCAATATAACAATATGGGCAAGCATAATCAGACCAGTATGTTATTTTCATTTTTATCTCCTTTCCTGTTCGCTCCCTCGCCCCTTGTGGGAGAGGGCTGGGGTGAGGGGTTATATTTGATTTATCTATACTTATATGATAAACTATATGATATAAAAAATAAGTACGCACATTATAGTTAGATACTATCTAAAAGGAAAGTAATATGGCAGAAACTAAAGAAGAACTATTAAAACAATTTTATGAAACGGGATTTGAATACACATTATCCTTAATAAACGGGAAATATAAATTGACTGTTTTGTATGCTCTTTCTTTATTTAAAGTCATTCGATACAACGAAATGAAGCGGTTAGTCGGTGTTGTATCTCATAAAACGTTAAGTACAACCCTAAAAGAACTTGAGCATGATGATTTAATTATAAGAAAAGAATATCCTCAAATCCCGCCAAAAGTTGAGTATTCATTATCTAAAAAGGGTGAATCTTTGATTCCGATACTAAACGAAATGTGCATTTGGGGTAAGAAACATAAAAAATAATTGTTATATTTGTAGGTCAGGCTTTCAGCCTGACCTACAAACAAAAAGCCAAATTACCGATAAATACATACAATTAATAATCTTGACATATTGTAGCCTATATGCTACAATATTATTATGAAAGAAATTATTTATTACGAAACTCTGAATAATAAAACACCCTATCTGGATTGGTATGAATCTCTTGATAAGAGCTTAAAGCTTATAGTAGACAAAAGATTATCAAAGGTCGAAAGAGGTTTATATGGTGAAAATAAAAGATTGTCCGAAGACTTGTATGAACTGAAATTTTCAAACGGTCTGAGGATATATTACACCGAAATAGATAACACCATAGTCTTGTTATTCACAGGCGGTAATAAATCCAAGCAAAGTAAAGATATTGATATTGCAAAAAAATATCTTGAAGAATATAAGTCTAGAATATAAATCCACTGCGTATGAAAGTGAGGCCCTTTATGAATAAAAAAGAAAGTACTCTTTTAAGTAATTTCCCAAAACATAAAGACAATTTAAAAATACAATTAAAAAATGATTCAGAATATGCAAAGATGTGGCTAGATAGTTTATTGGAAGATTATTCTGAAACAAAAGATGTTAATGATCTAATCTATAATTTAAAACCATTAATTGAAGCAAACTACGCAATTTGTGAATTTGCAAAATTAGTTGGTATTCATAGAATTACTTTATATAAAATATTTTCTAAAAAAATGATTCCAAGTATAGAAATTTTACACAAAATATTTTTAGGTCTTGGATATGATTTAAAATTGTCTGCTGAAAAAATTTAAATTTTTGTCAAAAGTTGAAAAAATTTACCCCTAAAAATACATCATAATAAAACTTTAATGTTGTTTTACTATTAGATAATATATTATCTATATATTGACATTTTTGGCAAAATAGGATAATATATTATCTATGAATAGTCAGTTTTTAAATCAAAAAACTCCTAATGAAATAGCAAAAAGTTTAGCGGATAAAATTAAAGAACATCGTAAAAAACTAAAAATTTCGCAAGAGGTTTTAGCGCAAAAATCCGGAGTTAGTCTTGGCAGCATTAAAAGATTTGAAACAAAATACGAGATTTCTTTGCAATCTCTCATAAAAATTGCTATTGCTCTTAATTTAGATAGTGACATTGAAAATCTATTCACAACAAAAACTTACACATCTATTGATGAGGTAATTAATGGATAATTATAAATATCTGAAAGTTTTTTATAATGATAAATTAGTCGGAACTTTAGCTAAAACTCCTGATAGGCTTGTTGCATTTGAATATGATAACGAGTGGCTTGCTACCGGTTTTAGCATTTCGCCATTCTCACTACCGTTACAGAAAAAAGTATATTTGCCAAAATTTGAACCGTTTGAGGGGCTATTTGGAGTGTTTAATGACAGTTTGCCTGACGGTTGGGGAAGATTGCTTGTTGATCGTCTTTTGCTAAAAAACAATATCAACCCAAGTGAAATTGATAATTTAAACCGTCTTGCAGTTGTTCAAGAAAGTGGTATGGGGGCGTTAACTTATAAGCCTGAACATAAATTTGAAACCCAAGAACAAGAAACTGATTATGACAAACTTGCACAAGAATGTTCAAAAATATTAGAGTCACAAAATTCCGATAACTTGGATGAACTTT
>JAEEXX010000149.1 GCA_016287985.1 Candidatus Gastranaerophilales bacterium | reverse complement strand
CTAGAGTTACTCTTAAATCCAAAAACAATATAATGGATTTTGTCTGGTATTTTATGCTGAAACCAGGACAGAATATAAAACTGGCAAATGATTATCTGCCGTTTGAAGACAGTCTGAGAATGATGCGAACTGATTTGCATTTAGAAAATATGATACTTGATATTAAATCTCTTGATTATCATATGATATCTAAAGAAGAACTACCGAAGCCGGGAGAGCCGAGGAAAAAACGGAAAGATGGAGAAAAACCTACCCCGATTTTCAGACTTAAAAGCAGTCTTGATTTAACAAAGAATAATGATATAAAATTTGTAAGTTTTGAAATCCCCAAACCTCTTCCGAGTGAAATTTTAAACCCTGTTTTGAAGCAAGAAATGTTTAAAAAGGGGAAAATAAGCGGGAATCTGACTATCGATAATAAAGGCAAGTCTCCAAAACTTGCCGGTAATATGAGTATGGATAAAGTTCTTATTCCTCCTTTTAGAATGTTTGTAAGAGAAGCTTTGTTAAACGCAAGTGGTGAAAATATAAATATAAACGTATCAGGAGGTTATCAGCGTGAAAAATTCAGCCTGAACGGTATTATTCAAAATAAAATGGTATTTCCTATAATTATAAAAGATGTAAATTTCACGTTGGATAATATTGATATTTTAAAGTTAGAGTCATTAAACAATCAAAATAAAACTGATAATGTAATCATTACTGATTCCGGCGAGGTAGATATTGATAAGCCTGCGGAAGAATTTGATATTCGAAATTTGATAGTTGAAAAATCCCATCTCCGACTAAATAAAGGTTCTTACAAAGAAATAGAATTCGGTAATCTTGATGCTGATATGACAATTAATAAAAGCGGCGTTATAGAAATTAAATCTAATCGGTTCGACTTTGCAGAAGGGCAATCCTCTTTGAAAGCAATGTTTGATATGGTTAATAAGAAATACAATGTCAAACTCGGGATAAAATCCGTAAATTCCGACCATATTGCGAGTGCTCTGCTTGACTTAAAACAGGAAGTATTCGGAAAAGCAAGCGGATTTATGGATTTAACCACCGATGATTCATTGAAATTGAACGGTACAATGAAGTTTGTAATTTATGACGGAAAAATTGAAAAAATCGGACTTGTTGAATATGTACTAAAGTGTGCATCCCTTTTAAGAAATACTGTTTCAATGATAAGTCCTGCGATTGTGGCTGATATCGTAAGTATTCCGGAAGGTAAGTTTGATAAAATAGAAGGTTCGCTGACTCTTAATAATAACGTTGCAACCCGTATAAATATTAAGACCTATTCGTCACAATTAAGCAACTACATAGCAGGCAGATATAATATTGATAACGGTGATACTTCCTTGAGGGTATATACAAAATTTTCAAGTATAAAAAAAGGTTTAAGCGGATATTTAAGAAAAATTTCTTTAGGTGCCCTTGCAAGCAGAGTTCCGATGTCAAACAAAAATGATGCAAATTATTATGCGGTTGAACTTTCCGAATTGCCAGAAATTGATGCAGATGAAAAAGATTGCCAAATCTTTTTGACCAGAATAGAAGGTGATGTTGCAAATAATAACTACATTTCTTCTTTGAAAAAAATTAAATAGGGAGGGGAAAAGAATTAATGAGTAAATGGGCAAATTCATGCGTTTTGGGCGCAAATTTATTAAATTTAATCTTTTCCTTCGTATAAATGTATCCCAAACTCAAAAAATATGGTATAATTAACTCAATATTCATATGAGTACAGGGAGAGAATTATGCTTCAAGAAGCTACAAGAGCAATTAATACAGCATTTAACAACAGTTTTATTAAGAATTTAAGCCAATACCTTCATGACTGTGTCAGAGAAGAGGTCAAAAGTTCGACCTTCAGAAACTTAAAAGCAGACAGAGATAACAAGTGGATATTTTTAGATGGTGAAGATACTTTGTTCTCACAAGGATTGGAATACTTGAAGCTGGAAGGCTCTGATCCGAAGCTGACAGAGCTCATGATTCAATCCGAATCCAGCCAAAAAGATAAATACCTTATTTACGGTTATTTATTTCTTGTAGGTAAAACGAAATCAGGCAAGAAAAACGAATTCTTAACCCCGCTTTTGTACTCTCCGTGCAGGCTTGAAAGAAACGGTGTGAATATAAACTGCATACTGACTGATGAATTCATCTCCCTTAATACAGGTGCACTTACAGCTCTTATGAAAAAAAGTGATGATGAGGATGAAGTTGAGTCTTTACTTGAGGGTTTGTTGGATGTTGTTCCTTCATCGCCTGTTACTCAGGAAAAACTTGACATATTCCTAACAACCCTTAAATCAATTGTTCCTGATGTTGAAATATCTCTGAATCATGATTTAGACGTCAAGGAAGATAATATAACAAAAGATTTTTATGAAGAAAAAATTAACGCAGATAATATTGATGAGCTTATTGATGAAGAAGAATCTTCAAAAAAACAAGCGATTAAACTTGAAAAAATTCATCTTACGAACCAGTGTGCAATAATTCTGACCAAACGCCCATCTGTAACAGCAGGGGTTTTGCATGAATTAACTCAAATAGCTGAAAAACCAAGCGGTATATACAGAGAAACTGTTTTAAATGTAGTAAACGAAGAATACACAAAGGCAAAGCCGATTGACACTCAGCAAAAAACTTTAGCTGACTTTTTCCCCGTAACTCCTTTGTCATTATCTGATGCACAATTGAATGTTATTAAAAATATTGAAAATGCTAAACTCGTGTCGGTTTTCGGACCTCCTGGTACAGGCAAATCTCAAACAATCGTTAATCTTGTAGCACATCTGATTGCGAACGGTAAAACTGTTCTAGTTGCTTCAAGAATGGATAAAGCTGTTGATGTCATAGCTGAAAGACTTAATAATTTAGGTGCACCTTTCCTCGCTCTGAGAGCAGGGAGATTAAACTATCAGCGTGAGTTGAGTATGCAGCTGCAAGACCTTTTATCCAACAAAGTTGACTTGGATGAAGGTGTTGAAAACTCAATTCTTTGTGACGTTTACGATATGGAAGCTCTCTTAAAATCAATAAAAGAAATGGAAACAAAAGCAGAAACGATAATTGAACTTGAAAAAGAGTGGACGGGGGTAAATGAAGAGATTAAGTTTAAAGAATCCCAATACTCTAATCCCGTATTTATAAAATCTGTCCTCAAATCCGAGGAAATTGGTGCTATTGAAAATACTATAAAAGCTCTAACTGAAAATATGGAGAAATCCGGATTTTGGGCGGGAATTAAAAACGGTGCATCGGTTAATAAACTAAAAAGTATACTAAAACTTTCAGGTTTTGATGTTACAAATGAAAATCTTATGATTCTTAAAGACGAGCTTGAATTCGCAAAACTTGTTTGTAAGGCAAGAATGATTGAAACAAAGATTCAAGCGACAGGAAATATTCATGTAATTTCTGAACAGCTAAGGACAATGCGTAAAAAACAGAAAAAACTGGCTATTGATATTCTAAAATCAAAGCGCAGAGAAGCATTAAAAGGTTTGATGCATGACCCTGTAAAGCGTCAACGACTATTTGTTCACTCAAAATCACTTGTGGAAAGGAAGAAAAACCTCCAAAATCGTGTTTTGGAAACAGAAGATTTTAAACCTTTATTAGAGGCATTTCCCTGTTGGTGCGTTACGACTTATGCTGTATCGGGTTCTCTCCCGATGAAACCTGGGTTATTTGATGTGGTTATTATTGATGAGGCTTCTCAATGCGATATTGCAAGCTGTTTTCCTATACTTTTTAGGGCAAAAAAGGCCGTAGTAGTTGGTGATGACAAACAATTACCGCACTTATCCTTCTTAGAGAAAGCAAAAGAACAGTCATTTATGTCACAATACGGGATAAGTGATAAATATCAGCTTATGTGGCGATTCAGAACTAATTCAATGTTCGATTTGGCTAATTATTATTCAATGCATCCCGTTCTTTTGGATGAGCATTTCAGGAGCTTACCACCAA
>JAEEXX010000148.1 GCA_016287985.1 Candidatus Gastranaerophilales bacterium | reverse complement strand
TAAGAGGGGTTACGGTTACAGGTGAAGAATTTCCTATAAAAGTTAATGATAAGACATTTTTAACCATAAGGAATGTTCCTTATACGGAATTGACAGTTTCAAATGTTACTTATCAACCGAGGAAAACTCTTTCTCCGTCAGCGAAATCCCTGATTGTTGATGATCCTTCGCAGCCGGCATTATTTGATGCAGCAGTGACAATTAAAGATACAGCAAAGATAACTAAAGACGGAGCCGTAGTTGGCGGGAATAAAGTTAAAATGGGGCTTCCTGTTACGTTAGAAGGTGAAAAATATAGATTCAACGGAACGATATCTGATGTGAGAGTTACAACAGAAGCAGGGATTAAAGATGACGGTGAGAATAATGAAGTCGGTTAATGATTAGGTAAGCAATTGTGCTCTTAAATTACTTATTGAATAAAATTCAGTATATTTTTAAACCTGTCTACGACAAGAGTTTTGTATTGCAAAAAATTGATTGGCTCATAGGATTAAATATTTATCTTATAATTTTTTCTTCAACTTTTGCTCAATCTGACAGCATAGGATATTTTGCAATTTTTGCTATCATTTTGGCTGTTATTAAATTGCTAACAAAACCTGAAGAACATTTATCTTTTTCAACCGGTGACAAATTTTTACTTATATATTTTATTTTTGTACTTATAAGTCTTGCAGGGTCATCTTTATTCTTATTAAGCCTTAAAGGATTCTTTAAAACATTAACTTATCTGGGATTTTATATGACATTTGTTCATTATTTAAAAGACAATCGTCATATGCTTAAATACATATTACTATGTTTGGGAATTTCTGCAGCAGGAGAATCATTGATAGCTCTGCAGCAAAATTTTCTGTCTGTTTCAGAAATTTCGGGCTGGCAAGATATGTCAAGATTGAATCCCGAAGAAGTTATGACCAGGGTTTACGGAACAATAAAACCTTATAATCCGAATCTTTTCGGCGGGTATTTGGTTTCAATTCTTCCTGCGACTTTGGTCGCTGTATTTTTACCGCTTAGGAATCATCATTACAAAACTGCATTGTGCGGATTAATTTGCTTTGCACTGACTGTTTTAGCTATAATTCTTACGGGATGTAGAGGAGCATATATAGCTTTGTTCTTTGAATTAATTTTAGTTGGCATTTTTACGTACAGAATGCTAAAACCATTTTATAAAAAGATTTTCGGACTTTTTACTGCAATAGTTTCTGCTGTTGTATTTTTCTTTGTTGTTATATTACCTCCATTAAGAGCAAGGGTGTTTTCAATATTCGCATTCAGAGGAGACAGCTCTAATTCTTTCAGATTCAATGTTTATCATTCTTGTATCCAAATGTTTAAGGACAATTGGTTATTGGGGATAGGATGCGGAAATCAAAACTTCAGAGAAATTTACGGACTCTATATGAAAACCGGATTTGATGCCTTGAGTGCGTATAATATTTACCTTGAAACGGCAGTAGAAAGTGGCATTTTTTCATTACTTGCCTTCTTAGGCTTCCTTTATTGCAATATTTCTAAAGCTGTCAAGTACATACTAAAAAGATGCGATATAAAATCTATTTATCTGATTATAGCAGTTGTTTCTCTCGCAGGTATGCTGATTCACGGATTCGTAGATACTGTATTTTTCAGACCGCAGATTCAGTTTGTATTTTGGATGATGGTTGGTATAATAAAAACGCTTTTATATAAATAACAATAATAAATTTTTTCTGCTACTTATACGCAAATTTTAAATTCACGAGTTTTTATATAAGTATGAAAATTTTACCGATTATCTCAAACAACATAATTAATCAAAATAATAAACCGGGCAGAAGAGTTCCTTCCAATCTGTCATTTGCTCATCATCCGGATTTTGACAGGCTTATTAAAGACTTTCCTCTTTGTGCTTCTGCTTATTTTAGGCGTGGTAGTGTAGTCCCTGGAGCATCTCCGGATTTTATGGATATCGTTAATGTGTTAAGAAGAGTTTTTGGTACTGACGGTTTAAAAAAACTTCTTATAATAGGTATTGCAAACTCGCAAGAACCCAATTCTTACTTGACAACAATAAAACAAATAAAAAAAGATAAACCCGTTGATACATTTTGGGATTTACATATTTTGGATTTGCAATCAAAGCCGGATGAAAAAAAATTATTTAATGATTCTTACATATATGAGGACAATTTCCCTGATTATGCAAGAGATTCTTTTGTTTACGACCCTATGAATTCCGAGTGGACATTTAATCGGTATCGCGTAGCGGACGATTTGTTTAGATTTTTAAAGTATACATATAATAACAACAAAAAATCAAAGTGGGAAACAAGGGTGCAAGATGGGATTATAGAATATCCGGAAAACTATTTTGATATAATTTCTGTTAACAATGTACTTTTTTATCTTGATACGAAAGAAATTGACCCAACTGTTGAAAATATGTACAGGGCCTTAAAACTCCGAGGATATTTTATAGCTGAAGATGACATATATATTCAAAACAATAAACTATATGACAAATTTGTACGTGTCGCAAACGGAATATTTAAAAAAATAAAATAATATAATCTCCAGAAATTATAGTATAATATTAATGAAAAACAGTTTGAAATTTTGAGGGATATGAAGGCAAGTGCTTAATAAAATACAGTCATTGCGTGATGATTTGAATAAGTATGCATACAATTATTATGTGCTGGATAATCCGCTAATAAGCGATTATGAGTACGATAGTTTATATAAAGAACTTGAAGCTCTTGAAAAGGAGCATCCGGAATTGGTAACACCAGACAGTCCCACGCAGAGAGTTGGCGGAATAAGCACCGGTTTTAAGGAACACAAACACAAATACAGATTATACAGTCTTGATAATACTTATAATGCGGAAGAACTCAGGAAATGGTATGAAAGGGTATGCAAAGAATGTCCCGGAAAAGTCGAACTGGTTTGTGAACTTAAAATTGACGGGCTTGCTATAGCTTTAACATACCATAATGGTTTATTCGTCCAGGGGGTAACGAGAGGGGACGGAATTGTCGGAGAAGATATTACGCCAAACCTAAAAACAATTAAGGCTATTCCTCTTAAATTATTTACCCCGGCTGATGTTGAGGTAAGAGGTGAAATCTATATGCCGAAAACTTCCTTTGAAAAACTCAATGAAGAAAGTCTGCAAAAAGGAGAAAAAGTTTTTGCAAATCCGAGAAACGCTGCTGCCGGTTCTTTAAGGCAATTAGACAGCTCAATTACGGCAAAGCGTGATTTGTCAATGTTTACCTATACAGCTATAATAGAGGGGGTAAATGGGAAAACAGAACTTCCAAGGACGCATTGGGATTCTATTCAATTCATTAAAAATCTCGGGTTCAAAACCAATCCGCATATAAGGCTTGTTGATGATATCGAAGGAGCAATACAATTCTGCAAAGACTGGGAAACAAAGCGGTTTGAACTTGATTATGCAACAGATGGCGTTGTAATTAAAGTTAACAGGCTGGATTATCAAAACGAACTCGGATTTACTTCACGTGCACCAAAATGGGCAACTGCTTTTAAATTCCCGCCGGAGGAAATATCTACAAAGCTTTTGGATATTGAACTCGGTGTAGGTAAAACAGGTGCCGTTACCCCTGTAGCTGTGCTCGAACCGGTAAACCTTGCCGGTAGTGTTGTGTCAAGAGCAAGCTTGCACAATTTTGACGAAATAAAGAGGCTTGATGTCAGAATCGGGGACAGAGTTTTAATCAAAAAAGCCGCAGAAATTATACCGAAAGTAATCAAGGTTTCTGATACAGAAGAACACATTAATTTACCCATTTACAACGCTCCGACGGAATGTCCTGAATGCCATTCTAAACTTATAACAAGAGAAGGGGAAGTTAACTTATATTGTGAAAATCCTGAATGTCCCTCGGTTTTGAAGGCAAAATTGGAATACTGGGTTTCAAAAGAAGCCATGGATATAGATTTTATAGGGCCACAGGTTATTTCCCAATTATTTGATTTAGGTCTTGTAAAATATCCGGTTGACTTCTATAAATTGACTTATGA
>JAEEXX010000147.1 GCA_016287985.1 Candidatus Gastranaerophilales bacterium | reverse complement strand
ATATTGGGGAATAGATATGCTAAGACAACTTTTACCTGTTTTATTGTTAACGATTTCGAATGTGTTTATGACATTTGCTTGGTATGGGCATCTTCGTTACAAAGGTTCTGCTCTATGGATTGTTATTCTTGTAAGCTGGGGAATTGCGCTTTTGGAATACTGTTTTCAGGTTCCTGCTAACAGAATCGGGCACGAATATTACACTGCCGCCCAGCTTAAAACAATGCAAGAAGTTATAACGCTTGTTGTCTTTAGCATTTTTTCCGTTCTGTATTTAAAAGAAGACTTCCAATGGAATTATCTTGTCGGATTTATACTGATAATCCTCGCAGTATTTGTTATTTTTAAAAAATGGTAGAGTAACTTTTAACCTGATATACTGCCTGAATTCAGAGCGGCTAAACGCTGCTGCCAATGCTGCATTTCGTTCTGCCAATATGTGGCATCGGGAACATGATTACCATTATACCCCTCTGTTGCACGCTCAAGTAACTGGTTCAAGATTGCTATTTGCGCTTGAGCAGAAGCTCCTGACATATTTTTATATTGTTCTTTCAGATCATTATAATCTAAATAAAATGGATCAGTAAGGTATGCAGGTGGTTCAACATTTGAAGTTTGCTCAGGTGGCATTAACCCCGGAACCAGTCCGTGATTTGGATCTGTCCATTGGTATGTTGTTGTTCCCCAGTTGGTTTGGGAAGAAGTCATATATTCAAGATCAACAGCTAAGTTCTTTTGTTCATCCAAAAGACCTTGTAAAAGTCTGCGATAATCATTTAGGTCACTATTCAATTTTGCTCTTGCCGGAGACTGTGGAGACAATGTATACAATTTTACTTGTATTGCTAATATTTTAACTTTAAAACTGGCGATCATCGCTTCATTATACAAAAAGCGTTTTCGAGGATCTTCATTCGGATGATATTCGTATATAGGTTTTCCATTATGGTCAACACCGACTGCTACAGTCACTCCGCCAAAATATTGGAAACCTTCTTCATCATATTCATAGCCTATAAGGTGGCCGTTTGAATCATGTATTGGATTTGTTGTTCTGAAGTCTTCTTCGTCTTCGCTCTGGAAATATCTGGTTATATCTACATTCAGGTTTATAAAATCAAGATATTCTGGGTGATCTTTGATTATGTTTTCATAAGAAGCACCTTGCTGTAATTGTTGTCGAATTTGTTCATATATTTGCTGTCTGTAGTTATTTCTCATTATGAATCTGTAACAGCGCCATTCGTTAGCCTGATCTATCCAATGCTGATATTCTTCGCTGCCAGGTTCACATTCCGATGCATTGTTTTCAGCTGCTTCTATAATTTGCAGCATTAAGTCGTCTTTGTCACTATACTCCCCATCTCCTGTAAGTGCATTCCACTGACCCACTAAGGAATCAAAGTCCTGTACAGTTGGTATAATTGTCTGTCCTGGTGTAGGCGTAACAGGCGGTTCTTCCGGTCCGTTTGGTCCTTCGGGGCCGTTTGGTCCTCCAGGATTTTCAGGTCCGTTCGGACCTCCAGTACCTCCGGGCACTTCATGGTTTTCCGGTTCCTCAGGTTCAGGGATGCTCAACTGTAGATGCTGGTACATGGCTATGCTTTGTAGTGATTGATCTATTACATTTTGGTATCCATCATATTGTTGCTGAGTAATTCCGGGTTTATGCTGTAGGATTTGGTAAAAAGCAAGTTGTGCTGAATAAAGATTAATTCCTGCATTAGTGAAGGTTACTTGTTCATCATATGAAAGTTCTGAAAAATTACTAAGGTAGTGGTCTTTTATTTGGGTAAATTCATAAGCATCAAAATAGCTGTTAAATGTTCTTTGAAATTCTGCAAAATTGAATCCTTCCCAATTATCATTAGATAAGATTTCTCTGGCATAAGAATAAGCTTGTCTCGACATAACCAAAACTCGTCTGCATCTCCAGATTCTGGCTTCGTCTTCATTGTCGCCAATTGTTTCAATTATCTGATTCAATAAATTAATTTTAGTATCATAATCTGCATCTTCCGGCAAACTGTTCCAACTTGCAACTAATCCATCCCAAGGATTATTTGTCGGCGCAGTTGGTTCTTCCAAACCTCCCTGTTCTTCCTGTTCGGGAATATCATCTATTAAACCAACATAGACATTAACACTGTTTTGCATTTGTTCTATTTGATTATTGTAATGCCCGGGCTCTATTCCGGGGTTATGCTGCATAATCTGATAAAAACCAAGCATAGCAGAATAGAATTTAAGTCCTGCATTAGCAAATGTTACTTGCTCATCATATGAAAGTTCTCCGTTGTAGAAATTAGATAAATAATATCCTCTAATATCATAGAATTCAAGGGCGTCTAAGTAACTGTTGAATGTTCTTTGAAATTCTGCGAAATCGAATCCTTCCCAATTATCATTAGACAAGACTCCTTTAGTATATGAATAAGCTTGTTCCGACATAACCAAAACTCGTCTGCATTTCCATATACGAGCGGCTTCTTCATCATTTCCGCATGCATCAATTATGCTATTTAACAGATTTAATTTTTCTTCGTATGTTACATTTTCAGACAAACTGTTCCATTCGGAAATCAAGTCTTCCAATGTATTATCTCCGCCTCTGCCTTTATCTTTCGGTTTATCTGTTTTTAATGCACCTTTAACGGTTGCCCGATTGACAATAGCCAAAGCATCTTCTGCCCTAAGAGTTACCGGTTTTTCTTTAGGAGCCTCTTTCGTTTTAGGTTCGGTATTTTCTTCTCCCCTTAATTCTTCGGACTTCTTTTCTTCTTCTTCTTTTTCCTTTTTTCGTTGAACCGATTCCATTTTTAATCGATATATATTGTTATTTACGAAATCCATATGGCTCCTTTCTCAAAATATTGTTTTTATATATAACGGCACAACCAAAAAAAACTTTAATTTTTTCAAAAATTTTGTAACAGTTCTTAATATTTAAGGCAAGTTTTTGAAACAAAATGTTTTTATATATATATGGTTAGTGTAAATTTTAGTACAAATGAAAAGGTTTATTTGACAGGCGGTGAGAATAAGGTTCAATCCGCCGCTTTCCCTTTGAAAAATTCTCAAAATGTTAATAATAACTCAAAAGCTTCTCTTCCGTCTTTCAGAGCTGCAGGTGGCACATCAGCTGTGACCGTCAGAACTCAACTCAATACTAAAGATGAAAAAAAGAAATACAAAGAGCTATCGGAAGCTTTGGACGGTAAATACAGAAGAAAATTAGAGCTAGCACTTAAATCAGGAATCCTCTTGAAAAATGATTCTGATGATAAGAGTTCGGTTTTAGATAATTTACACAAAATTCTAAAAGAAGAAAGAGATCAAGGTTTAGATAATATTACCATTATTCAGGAATGTTTGGATATAATCCAAAACCCCTATGTAATTACACAAACCTGTGAAGATATTCCGCCCGAATATAAAACCCCTGTAATCGGACTTATGACAAATCTTTCAGAAGACAAAAATGAAATTCAAGAAGCAAACAGATACTTAAATGAGATGCACACAGGGACATGTCCGACTGCGAGTGTTGAATTCGATTTGGCAACAAAACATCCCGCAGAATTCTTTAGAATAGTGGAGGGTTTGACTTCACCTAAACATGAAACTTACAAAATAATCGATATGGACGCTTTATCCGAAAAAACATCCGACGCTTTATGGCTTTTAGAAAACTTCAAAACACCATATAAGAGTATTGGATTTGAAAAAGCCGTTGTTCAGCTGAAACCTGATGAAAATGCGATTATCCGTGCGAGAATACAAAACAATTACAGAGATAAAGGTGAACGCTCCATAATTGATGTTTTAATGCAGTCTACTATGATGCAACTGGGTTCTCAGCAAACTTATGACTCTATAACAGACAAACGAGCCCCGAACAGCTGGACTGCAGAAGACGGCGGTTTAATTGATTTTGAAAAAACTTATGTTGAATCAATTATGGAAAACAAAAATACAACATCAGTAATTTATCAGGAAGTTGATGAAGAAGGACGCCTTGCCGGATACAAAAAAGACTTT
>JAEEXX010000146.1 GCA_016287985.1 Candidatus Gastranaerophilales bacterium | reverse complement strand
ACTTCAAGTTTATGTTTTCTTTTTTCTTTATAATTGCTCATTTTCATTATTCCATACGAGGCTAAAGCAGTTGCAAAGAATCCGATTACCGGATATGTTACTATTCTGACAGGATAGAAAAAACAACCACTCGCGATGGATCCTCCAAAGGAACTAATTTACGACGATCCGACTCCTACTCCGTAAAAATACACCAGTCCACCCACTATTAACCACACTAAAGACATGAAAAAGGGTAAAAAAATAAAACCTATGCCGGCTGCAATACCTCCGTGAGCATAACACATGTTATGAGGATTCTTTTTTATATCCTCTTTCAGTTTGTTATATTCTTTTACCAATTTGTCCATAGTATTCCTTAGATTGGTATATTTCTGAATCTCCTCCGAAAGCTTATACATATTGTTTGATGCTTTTGATAACGTATCAATTGAATAGTTTTCCATATCTTTTTCCTCCAATTACACTTAAATAACATTCCCCAGATTCATCGTGAATCTATTCTTTTCTCTTTTCTTCTGTTAAATTCTCTATCTGCTTTTTAAACCTGCTTCTTTCGATCAATAGCGCAGAAACGCTACAAATGTTGGAAAGCGTTAATAAAATAATTACAATTCTTAATAAAAATACTGTGTTCATTTTCAATCCTCCTAATACTTATGTTCTCCTGGTTAATCCTAATTTTTCTGCTTCCTCTAATGTTAACAGTTCGTTTTCTACTCCTTTAAAATCTTTTTTGCATATCGGGCAATACAAATCTTTTACATGATGAATACGGCGAAGTTTTCCAATTAATCTTGGAACCGTAATGATTGCGTAACATCTTGGGCAGTAAAACTGGGATATTCTATAATTTCTTCTTTGTTTCATACCTTTTCCCAAAAACGCAGCAGCTACTCCAGTTCATTTGCCTTTACAAGAAATGATTGTTTATTCGGATTACAAAGAATTTTGGTAATATAATCAATGGAATAATCCTGATTATTAACTACATCCTTATTAATCGTCAGATTAATAAATTCCCTGTCCACCTTCCACTCATCAAATAACGGAGAATATGTGTTACCCGTCCATACCGGATTATTCATGATATTCGTTAAAGAATTACAAATGCTTTCATAAATCATTGAAGATTGTACTCCTGACAATTCAAGAAATTCTATTGCGTTCTTTACAGGAACCGATACTTGTCTTCTACCGCTGCAAATATCTTTCATTAAACCTGTTATAAACTGCATTTCACCAAACGAAAGATCTGTCACTTTGCTTATTCCCATAACAACCTCCCTATTCTTTATTTTTCTTCCCCGCCACTTGACGGCTTTTTATGCTTTTTGCTGCTTTTAGCATATGCAAGCATTCGATTAGCAAATTCTTCATTATTGTTTTTGTTTTTCTCAACTACCATATATCTTCCGTTATTCTCTATAACCCAGTCTTCTGCATCCGCATTTTCCCTGAACATCATCGACAAACGAATCTTTGTCTGCTTAACAGATTCCGGACATTTGGAATTTCTTAATTTCTCCTCAATATTCTTATAAGTTGGCAGATCATTAAATGAAAACTTTCCGTCTGTCTCTTTTGACATCTCCTCAGCTTCTTTTTTCAGATTTTGGAATTCTTCCAAAAGGTCAAACCCGGAATCATCAAAATGTTTAGCAACTAAATTGTAAATATAACTACTGGTACTTACTCCTTTCTCTTTAGATTCTCTGAGAACGTCCTCATATAATTTGTCATTAAGAGTTATATGGATTCGGGGCATCTTTAATCCTCCTTTTCGAACTTGCGCCTTGTTCTGTTCCTTTCGGAATATTACAATATACTACACGGTAAATTTGTTGTCAACAACTTTTTTAAAAAATTTTTTTATCCTTTCAAAAGCCCTGTTTATAAGGGTTTTTTAAGCCCGTAGTTTTCAAATGACTTCATTGTACTATAATGAAATTAAAAAACCGGCACATTTCTGTGTCGGTTTTTCGATTAATGTTGCCGCATTAATTATTCAGATCGTCAGCCTGATTATCAGATAAAAGCTGACTTTTATGTTCGAATAGTAACATAAGATTTTGCGAGATGTCAAATTAGATGATTAAATTCCAATTCTCCCATGTTTCACCCCATTATCAATAACTATCTCTATCATTCTCCAATATCTGTTCTGCCTCTTCTGGCAGATATTTTGTCAGTAATGCATCCATCAATACCTTTTTAGAATCGGGATCTCTATTTATTAATATACCTATTACCTTATATTTTCTTTTTATAATCATTTGTCCCATCCTATTTTCAATCTATTTCATTATACCATACTAGAACTATCTTTATGCTATAATCTAGTTATAATTTAAGTTTTGTTTTTGAATAACAAATATGACAAATAGACGGATTTTCGCAATATATTAGGAACCTGGAAAAGGAGGATGTAGTATGAATTGCGATATCAAAAATGAAATGATAAAAACAAACGAGGAAAACAACTATCCGGATAATCAGGATTTGATCTCGATAACATCTTTGCTTGATGATTGGGATTCATTTAGTAGAATGATAGTTAATATGAAAATTAAAAGGCTGAGTGATACAAAAGCTATTATTTGGGAAGCAGACGGAAGACAGACCAATACAATTGAATGCTTGAAAGGAAATTACGACGGATTATTATATTCTCTTCATATGCTTGATGAGGGCGATTGGATTATAGGATTAGATTACGCTGATATTAAGAAAACGCTATTTAACGAATACTATAATGAAAAATGGAAAGATGTATCCAAGCATAATGACTCTTTCAAATACTATTATATGGAATGGAGAAATATTTTAAAGGATGTGGATATCAAACCCATAGAAGATGATATAAAGAATGCATTAAAGCAAAAAAACAAAAAAATTGTAAATATGGTATATATTTTGTGTGGGGATTTTAAGTTCTCTACTTTTGTAAGATACGGAAAAATCATGGACCTTTTAGGAGGGAATGAAACAGGATGGGGGCAGGGATGCTTACAAAAGGACGTTGCATTGTCTTTGCACGTGTTTCTGTGGTGCAAATAACCTAAGAATGCTTGATACAATATATATTATATTTTTTCTACAAATTCCTGTTATGATTGTGTAATTGTTTTAGAGGAAATTATATGTGTACAAGATATTACTACGACAATTCAAATCCTGAATTAAAAGAAATAGCAGATAAAGTGGAATCACTGCCTTTAACGTTGGAAATGATTAGAAAATACGGAGTTCCGCTTGTTATAGATGGCGAGGTTCATCCATCAGATCTTGCTCCTGTTATTGCACCGAATAAGAACGGTCAGATGTGCTTTTTTGCAATGAGATGGGGATTTACTATTCCTACGCATAACCCCGCTTCTTCTGAACCCAAGAATATGTTATATATAAATGCCAGATCTGAAACAGCTTACGAAAAGAAAAACTTTAGGGATTCATGGGAACACAGGCGCTGCATTATCCCCTCTTCCTACTACTTTGAATGGAAGCATCTAAAAGACCCTGATAACAAAACTATTAAGAAAGATAAGTATCTTATTCAGCCTCAGAATATGGATATAACATACTTGGCCGGTTTATACCGGATTGAAGATAATTTTCCTGTATTCACTGTTCTTACTATGTCACCATCCGAAGAGGTTGCAAAAATACATGACCGTATGCCTGTTATTTTTTCTAAGTCTCAGATTGAAAACTGGATTAATCCAAAATCAAATCCAAAGGAACTCCTCGCATTCGCAATAAAGGACATGTATACTGAACTGGTTTCATCTTAGATTTTTCAAGAAAACCCCAAGCACATTTGCTTGGGGTTTATCATCATTGAAGACGAAACATTTCTGCTTCTTCTTCGGTAAAATCAATTACTTTCTTGTTGTTATCGTGGGCGTATTTTACCATTGCTCTCATATCATAATTGATTACAGGGGGTTTTCCATACGGATTATGAGTTTTTAAACATTCTTCCATCATTGAATCTTTTTTATATTTTTTCTTTAATGTTTTCATAATTATACCTCTGCTTTCTTGATTGCTTCGTCATTTATTTTTTGAATCTTCCTCTAACAATCTAAGAAATTCTTCTTCTGAAAGACCTGAATGTTCCGCTGCACTCTTCAATGTTAGAGTG
>JAEEXX010000145.1 GCA_016287985.1 Candidatus Gastranaerophilales bacterium | reverse complement strand
ATCTGTTCACGCGAGTGTACGGTGGTTCGAATCCACCCCTGCCCACCACTAAAAAAAGACACTTTTAAAGTGTCTTTTTTTAGTGGTTTTCTGTGGGTAGGCTGAGAAGCACCCTCCTGGTGGTTCGGCGGATATATTTTTTTGAGTAGTTTGATTATTTCAGTTAGTTTGATTCTTTTGCTAAAATTCACTAGACAAGCCTATTTTACCCCTCGGAAGTTTGAAAAAATAAAAAAATCAAACTGGTCGAAAACGGTCTTTTTCCGGTCTGTTTTTTTTGCGATGAAATTCGTCTTAAAATCAATAATAGCTCAATTTGGCATTTAGTTTGATTATTTCGGTTAGTTTGATTATTTCGGAAAGTCCATTTTGAAAATTTACTCTGCACGTTGTGCTTTTTCATTTTCTATTGCTTGTAAAAGTGCATTTATGTCAATGATTTTAATTGGAACAGTTTCTTCTGTTCTGCCTTGTTGCACCCAATCATTTTCATTTGATTCATCTCCAACACAAACATAATTAGGTTCAGTTGATTGTTTTACTTGTGCTGTTTCTTCTGCTAATCGCATAAATTTTTCTTTTGTCATACTTGGATCTGCTTGGCAAGCTAATGTATAATAACCTGCAATTACAGGAATTGACCAACTTTGACTAGCCATTGAATCATGTCGATATGCAGATGGAGAAGACGGATCTGGAACTGTCCTATCGCCTGAATTTACAAATAATTGTCCGCCTCTACCTCCATAAATTTCGTAATTATCAAAATCATTAGGATCCCCGTTAGGATCTTTCTTTGATAAATAACCTCTGTTTTCATCTTCAGGACAACCGCTATAATATACCCAAACACCTTGTGCTTCAAGTTCTTTTACGACTTCTTTTGCTTCTTCTCCACCATATAAAGGCATAGACATAGAAACAAATCTTATTTTTTGATTATCAGGTAATGTTTTATTCTTTTCTAATATTGATTTTAAATTGTCTAATACGGAGGCATTCATATCTCCACCATTTTGCGTTGCATAATAATAACAATCTGCTTGTGGTGCAATCTCTTGTGCAATATAACTAACCGCACGACCATGGAAGTGATTTAACCACTCTATATTTTCAGAATATTGTGATACATTGTACTCTGCAAAATGTATATCATTGTGTTGTTCGCCTTCATTGAACTTTCCATCTTTTGTTCCACTATCAATAATGGCATAACTTACACCCTCGCCAGTGTATCCATTTGCGTGTGCTTTGTCAATTCCTAAGCCAATTGTTTTGCCTTTCTCTAGAACTTCTTGAGGATTAAATCCGGGTGGTAAATGTTCAGGAGAAACTTTAGCAAATGTATTTTCATTAAACGTGATATGTTTAAAAGCTTCGCCATATTTTGATAAGTCTACATCATCAAATACTATATTTTGGAAATCTGTGCCACTTGTATAAAACCTGCCTGTATTTAATCTCGCCATCCAATCAGCAGGTGTTGTTGATGCACATCGTTCCATCAAACCATTTTCTATTTTTTCCCAAGCTTCATCACCGCTATCCCGATACTTTGAAAGCAATTCGCTAAATGCAGCATTAAATTCATCATCAGATTTAAATTTATAACCAAAGAAACTATATAAATTCTGTTGCATTTCCATTTCTGATTTTATCTGTTCATATTTTTGTGCAACTTCTTCTTGTTTAAAACTTAAATCAAATTCATAAACTCCGTTATCACGTTGTTGTTGAACAACACCTTGTATTCCATATTTAAATTGTTCTATACTAACATCTGATTTTATGGAATTAAAAAATTCTGTAAAAATACTTGGCTTATTACTATCTTGACTTTGCATAAAATCAGACATTTCCTGACGTTGTATAGTACTGTCATTATTAGTGTTTATTAATTTTATGAGTGCCGTTAAATTAAACATTTTCTACTCCATTCATTTAGACATAATCTAACACTATTTATATCGGCATTTTTTATAAAAACTTTAGTAAAAATTTAAAAATTGTTACATTTGGATGAGAATTGTTACAAAAAATTGTCTAAAATTTAGACAAGAAACTAGTTTATAGTTTATAGATATTTCTCTTGATTGTAACAATTTTGTAACAATCAAGAGAAATATCTATAATTTAAATTCTCAATATGCGTGTTCTTTCTTCTCAAACCGACTGTTATTTTACAACAGCAGGTAATACAAATGTTTTTGCGTTTAAGAAATTAAATGCAGGATTTTAAGTTTTCTGCAAAATCAATTCATTAATTGCCTTTGGTAAATATTTAGTTAATTCTGATGCCAAAACAGAATATTCTGTTAGTTCTTGGGATGCAATCTCCCCGGCTCTTGAATGAAGATAAACACCCAGCCTTGAGGCCTCAAACAAGCTCATTTTCTGCGCCAGTAAACCGGCTATAATGCCAGCTAAAATGTCACCGGAACCCGCTTTTGCAAGAGCTGAATTACCATGTCTATTTACATATATCTCTCCGTTTTGAGCACAAACAATTGTGTTATGTGTTTTTAGCACCGTGACACAATTGTATTTTTGAGTAAGTTTTTGGGCGGCAATTTCCGAGTCATTTAATACTTCACCCATTTGTACATCCAGAAGTCTGGCGGCTTCGCCAGGGTGCGGGGTTATAATACAATTTTCGGGCAAAGATATATCCGTATTCGCAAGAATATTTAATCCGTCGGCATCTATAACAACAGGTTTATTAAAATTTCTCCATTGCTTGATATATTTTTTAAATCTGAATTTTGATAAAAAACTTTGGCCAAGCCCACATCCTATCAACAAAACATCGTATTGATTAACGGTTTTCAAGGCTTTGTATTCAGATAAGAATACAGCTTCAGGTAAAAGTGCAGAAACTGATTTTATAACATTATTGTTACTGGTAAGCGCGACGTAGCCTGCTCCTGATTTCAAGACAGCCAGAGATGACAAGTAAGCCGCTCCAATATAGTTTTTTGAACCAGCTACATTTAAAACTTTCCCAAAAGTTCCTTTGTTTGAATTCTGTTCCCTGATTGGCAATATAAATTTCATGATAACATCTCACAGTAAGATTTGTTTTTTTATAAATAATACTACAAATCATTTTCTAGTGTTAGGGTTGTATTGATTAGTACATTTATATCACTCAAAATACCCGGACATGAGCATGTAAAGTTTTGTAAAATTAGAAATGAAAAAGTAAAAATAGTATAATAAACTTAGCTATGTTTTGGTATAATGTTCTGGTGTTGGACTGGTTATGAGAGAAAGAATCCTTTTATTTATAATATTATCACTTTTGGGTGTTTTCCTTTTTGTTTTTCAAAACTATGTTAATACAGTAGTTGGTTTTATAATTTTGTGTTGCTTTATGACTGTTTATGGATTGTATTCAATCGCGGCAACCAAATATCAAGCTCGTAAACTAAAAAAACATCCACAAATTATAAACGAAAATTACAAGCCTTTTGTATCAATAATGATACCGGCTCATAATGAAGAATCTGTTATTACTAACACTGTGGAAACAGTTTTAAAGTTAGAATATCCTTATTTCGAAGTTGTTGTTATTGATGACAGAAGTTCAGATAATACCGCAAATGTTATTAACGAGCTTGCAAATAAATACGAAAATGTTATTGCATACATTCGAGATAAAGAAGCATTTCCGGGCAAGTCTGCAGTTTTAAATGATGCCTTAAAAGTTACCAAAGGCGAGGCAATCCTTGTTTTTGATGCTGATGCGACGATGGAGCCGGATTTTTTAAATAAACTTATACCTCATCTTGAACCGGCTGATGTTGGTGCGGTACAGGCCAGGAAAATTATCAGGAATAAAGATGTAAATTGGCTTACCAGATGCCAGAACAATGAGTATACTACAGATACTCATTTGCAGGTAGGGCGAGATGCAATAAAAGGGGCAGTCGAACTCAGAGGGAATGGTGAACTTATCAAACGGGAAGCACTTGATGATATTGGCGGATGGAATAATTATACCATTACAGATGATTTGGATATGTCTACAAGACTGCATATAAAAGGTTGGGATATACGTTTTTGTCCCGAGGCCTGTGTTTATGAGGAAGGTATAACTTATCTTTTTCCGCTATTCAGACAGAGAAGAAGATGGCTTGAAGGTACAATAAGGCGATATTTGGAATATTTTGGCGAGGCTATTAAATCAAGAAAAATGTCACTTCGTGCACAGTTAGATATGACAGTTTATATAACACAATTTATAATGCCT
>JAEEXX010000144.1 GCA_016287985.1 Candidatus Gastranaerophilales bacterium | reverse complement strand
GCGAAAATTCTTTAATGCCAAAAATTATGCCGAAGGTATAAGTCCAGAACAATTTGTTGGATATTTTGCAAAAGCAGATTATGTTATAACGACAAGTTTTCATGGTACGGCATTCAGTATTATTTTTGAAAAATCTTTCAATGTTTTGAAAATCAACGAGAGAAGTGAAAGAATTACAGATTTGTTGGAAAAATTAGGATTAAGTGAAAGGTATGTTTTAAATGCTGATTTTCAGATTCTGCAAAAAAAGTATGATGTGAAAGATGCCTTAGCGAAAGAAGCTACTTCATATTTTTTTTAATAACGTTATGCCTCAAATTTCAATCATAGTACCTATCTACAAGGTCGAAAAATATCTCCGCCGCTGTCTTGACAGTATTATCAATCAAACGTTTACAGACTGGGAATGTATTTTGATTGACGATGGAAGTCCGGATAATTCGGGAAAGATATGCGACGAATATGCAGAGCAAGACGAACGTTTTATGGTTATTCATCAAAAAAATCAAGGCGTGAGTGTAGCTCGAAATATGGGACTTGATACTGCAAAAGGAGAATGGATTACTTTTGTCGATTCTGACGATTGGGTTGACGAAAAATATTTGGCTCTATTGTATGAAAATGCAAAGCAAAAAAATGCAGATGTGGTAATTACCGGAAGTGTACTAACTGATGGAGAAAATATTCTATGCGAATATGTCCCTATTAATGGATGGTTAAATATTCCAAAAGATTTTACAATGAATTTACAATCTCCATGGGGGAAGTTATTCAGAATGGATATTTGTAAAAAGAATAATTTTAAGTTTCCTCTGAACATAACTGTACAAGAAGATTTATATTTCAATTTTCTATTTCTTATTTCAACAAAAAAAATATATGGCATTGCAAACACCCCATATAATTATTTTCGGCATAAAGAATCTACATTGTACAACTTAACAAAACAAAAGATTTTTGATGAAGTGCATGTTCTATCCTTGATTGAAAAAAAGCTTTCAGATATAAATGCGCCAAAAGAATGGTATGTTAATTTTTTATTGGAGAGGAAAATTTATGTAAAGAACGAATTGTTGTTTGCATTATCTAAACCAGATATTAGTGAATGGAGAAATTGTTATCCTGATTTATCAAAATATGCGGTAAAATCTCAAACAACGGTTAAACGTCGCATTATTGCATATTTGACATATAAAAAATTAGATGTTCTTGTCAAATTAATTTTCTCTATTTGGCGTAAAAACAAACATTAATTTTATGATACCTAAAATAATCCATTATTGTTGGTTTGGGCGTAATCCTCTGCCTGAACTTGCCTTGAAGTGCATCGAAAGTTGGAAAAAATTTCTTCCTGGCTATGAAATCAAGGAATGGAACGAGGACAATTACGATGTCAGAAAAATTCCGTACATTTCACAAGCATATGAAGCAAAAAAATATGCTTTTGTAAGTGATTATGCTCGTTTTGACATTTTGTATCAGCATGGCGGAATTTATTTCGATACAGACGTGGAAGTCATAAAAGATTTGACTCCAATAATTGAAGCGGGGACTTTCATGGGCGTTGAGCGCGCGGGCGCGCTCAACGCCGGACTGGGCATAGCCAGCCCGGCGGCGACTGAAATTTTCAAGGAAATTTTGAATTCATACGCGGAAGAAAATTTTCTCAACGAAGGCGGTTCTTTAAATTTGAAAACTGTCGTTACAAGGGTAAGTGATATTTTCAAGAAATATGGTTTTACTGACGAGGAGAAAATTCAAGAAGTAAAAGGATACAAGATTTATCCGACAGAGTATTTTTGTCCCAAAAGTTTTTTCACTGGTGAATTGAAAATTACAGAAAATACATATACTATTCATTGGTATGATAGCAGTTGGTGCAGTGAAGAAGACAAAAAAAGATATAATTTTAGGATAAAAATACAAAAGAGGTTTGGCAAAAACTTATTTTCAAATATGATCATAAAGTGTTATTTTTTGTGTACAAAAATTTACAATAATCTCTTGAAATAATGCTGACGAATATTCCTGAAATATCTGTATGCATTCCTGTTTGGAATGTTGAGAAATACATCACGCAGTGTCTTGAATCCGTTTTGTCGCAAACAATTATTGAAAAGGCTGAAATCATTATCGTAAATGACTGTACACCAGACAATTCTATACAAGTTATCAATAATATTGTAGAGAAAAATCCGCAACATAAAGAAAGAATCCATATTTTCACCCACGAAAAGAACAAGGGTTTGGCTGCGGCTCGGAATACAGGATTGCGAAACTCTAAAGGAAAATATGTTATTCAAGTGGACAGCGATGATTGGTTGGAACCAAATTATCTGGAAGAACTTTACATTGCAGCAGAAAGTATCAATGCAGACATATCAGGATGTGATTATTTTAAGGAAGAAATAAACAAGACAACTATCATAAAAGAAGATTTGAACAAATCAAATTCTGATTGTCTCAAATATATCATGTCAATTTGCCAAGGAATAATTTGGACAAAATTGGTGAAAAGGAAATTATTCATACAAAACGATATTTCGTGGGTGGAAGGTCTTGATATGGGAGAAGATTTGCTGATTTGTTCAAAACTTTTTGCAAATGCCACCAAAATAGTAAATGTTGCCAAACCTTTGTATCATTATAGAAATACAAATCCTAATTCCTATTGCAAGGATTCTACAAAGAATCAAATCAAATTTAAGAGTCTTGTTTCTGTAACAAACAATGTAATAGACTATTTATCTCAATGGTCGCCTTTGTATGATAATGAATTTTTAATTATGAAGGCAAATATAAAAAAATACTGTATATTTATGAGTAACAAAGAATTACGAAAATATGTATATCAAATTTATCCTGAAAGTGATTCTATATTAACATTAACTGCAGAATCTTTTAAAAGGAAGTTTGTATTATTCCTGATTGCGCATAAAATGTATCGCTTGTCAAACTTGGTATTTAGAGTAATGGGGCGATGAATTCAAAGAACATAAGATGTGTAATAACATGATGAAATTTCTTGGAATAATCTTTCGTATATTTTCAATTTTATATCCCTACAAATTCCACCTCAAACTTCTTTCTGTAAGGGACGTTTGCTATACCATGTGGATAAAGAATTTTTTGGGAAATGTCGGTGAACATTCGAGGATTTGCTATCCATGCAAATTGGGAGGTGGTGGAGAAAAATGTATAGTTATAGGAGATAATACAAAAATAAGACATAACTCTCTTTTAGGATGTTATACAAATTATAATAAACAACATTTTTCTAATGCTTCGATTACAATTGGGACAAATTGTGATATAGGTCGAAACATCCATATAACGGCTTGTAATAAAATCACGATAGGCAACGGTGTATTAACTGGACAATATGTAATAATAAGTGACAATTCGCATGGAGGAATGAGTAAGGAAGAATCACTAATTGAACCTTTAAAACGCGAGTTGAAATCCAAAGGCGAAGTCATTATTGGCGACAATGTGTGGATAGGAGACAAAGTTTCAATATTAGCAGACGTTCATATTGGCAGTAATGTTATTATTGGAGCAAATTCTGTCGTAACGAAAGATATTCCCGATAATTGTATTGCTGTTGGTGTCCCAGCAAAAATAATAAAACAATTATAATTAATCTGATTATGCTTACTTGTATCATATTAAATTATAATGATTCGGAATCAGTTATTACACTATACAATAAAATCAAAGATTACAAAATAATTGATCTATTCATTTTAGTTGATAATCTTTCTACTGACAATAGTTTTGAAGAATTAAAAAAACTTGAAGATTCAAAAACCAAAGTAATATTGTCAGACAAAAATGGAGGTTATGGTTACGGAAATAATCTCGGTTTGCGTTATAGCAAACAGGTTGGTGCAAACTATGCTATTGTTTGTAATCCTGATACCGAATTTTCGGAACAAGCCATAATAAATTCGTTAGAACTTTTTAAAACAAGCGAAAAATGCGCAGCTGTTTCTCCCAAAGTTAATTGCGGTGAAATTGCTTACAAATTTGCTTCACCGTTTTTAGAAGTCTGTTATTCCAATTTATTGTTGAATAAAATTTTGAAACCTCGTTTATATCCGAAATCATTTTTTGAGAATAAAAAAAATGCTATCGTTGATGTAATTCCAGGGTCGTTTACAATTTTTGACGTTGAAAAATTCATGGAATGTGGACTCTATGATGAGGAAGTTTTTTTATATCATGAAGAAATAATTGTTGGCAAAAGATTGA
>JAEEXX010000023.1 GCA_016287985.1 Candidatus Gastranaerophilales bacterium | reverse complement strand
TAAAAAGAAAAGGAAAAAAGAAAATGGCAGATAGAATTGAATTATCAGATTTAAGACCTGCTGAAGGTGCAACTAAGAAAACCGTAAGAGTTGGTCGTGGCCGTTCATCAGGATGCGGTAAAACTTCAAGCCGTGGTAACAACGGTGAAGGACAAAGATCAGGAAGAACTTCAAAAAGAGGTTTTGAAGGCGGACAGATGCCTGCTTACAGAAGACTTCCTAAGTTGAAAGGCTTCCAAATTATTAACAAGATTAACTATGCAGCAATCAATGTCGGCAAGCTTGAATCACTCGGACTTAAAGAAATCTCTCTTGAAACATTAAAAGAAGCTAAAAAAGTTCATCCGTCAAGCGAAGGTTTAAGAATCTTAGGAAACGGTGAAATTAAAAAAGCTTTAAAAATTAAAGCTAACTACGTAACACCTTCTGCTAAAGAAAAAATCGAAGCAGCAGGCGGAAAAGTTGAACTTGTATAAGCAAGTAACGAAGTGACTTAGCGTTGCAAAGTGGTTAAGTCTCAATATTACTTAATCACTTTGATGCTCTGTCTCGTGGTAGTTAGATAAACGAGAGGAAATTTTAAATGACAGGAATGAGAATGCCTACTACGGCAGATTTGATGTCAATGTGGAATGCATCAGGACTTAAGGAGAAGTTAATTTTCACATTCTTAATGCTTGTTGCGTTCAGATTTGGGATACATCTTCCGGTTTTCGGTATAAATAATGAAATCTTTGCCAGAATAGCATCGGGTAATAATATTTTAGGGTTCTTAGATTTATTTACAGGTGGTGCATTAGGTAAAGTATCAATATTTGCATTGGGTATAGGGCCGTTTATTACTTCGTCTATTATTATGCAGTTAATGGCAGTTATTATACCGGCATTAGAAAAGTTGCAAAAGGAAGACGGTGAAGCGGGGAGAAGAAAACTTTCACAGTACACACGTATATTTACGGTTGTATTGGCAGTTTTTCAATCTATAATATTCATGGCTTATTTATCTCACTTGCCCGGAGCAATTAATTCAGGACTTAACCACACTATGTTTTATATTTCATCCATAATAACATTAACGGCGGGTTCTGTGCTAGTAATGTGGATGTCTGAGCTTATAACTGAAAAAGGAATCGGGAATGGCGGTTCTTTGATAATTTTTGTCGGTATTATTTCAGGTATTCCGTTGTATTCGGCTAGGACAGCTCAAATGGTTTCAAATGACACAGCGTTGATGTGGGGTTTGGTATTATTGCTTGCTATATTCTTTGTTACAATGGTTTTTATTGTAATTATGCAGGAAGCAATAAGAAAAGTAATCATTGTAAATCCTAAAAGACAGGTAGGCAACAAGGTCTACGGCGGTGTTAATACGTTTATTCCGTTCAAGCTAAATCCGGGCGGAGTTATGCCTATAATCTTTGCAGTAGCAATTTTATTGTTTCCGTCTACGGTTTTAAGCCTTGTAGGTCAAGCACATTTAAGCGGACATGCAGAAACTATCGTAATGTTTTTAAACAAAATATTCAGTCCGAGCGGAATTACGTATTATGTAATATATTTCTTGATGATAGTTGCGTTAACTTTCTTTTATGCATCGATTATGCCAAATATGCAGCCAAAAGAGATTGCTGATAACTTAAAGAAATACGGTTCATCAATTCCGGGAATAAAGCCTGGAAGACCTACTGCAGAAGCTCTTGATAAAATATTAACAAAAACCACATTTATAGGTGCACTTGCACTCGGGTTGATAGCTTTAGTTCCGGCATTTGCAAGTTATATAACGAAAATTACAACTTTGCAAGGTATAGGTGCAACATCTTTAATCATTATGGTTGGTGTAGCGTTGGATTTGATTAACCAAGTCCGAACACATCTTCTTGCAAGAAACTATGAAACTTTCTTGAAGGAGTAATGGAATTAGGATGCTAGAGGGCGCTGCTTATATTAAAGCGGCGCTTTTTATTTGATTAATTTTAAACACATATCATCAAATATATTAGCGGATTTAATTCCCAGTTTTGCTTGTTTTTTGCAGTTTTCTAAGATTTCTATATGCTTAATAAATTTGATATTTTTCGGATTATTTTTGAGGACAACTAAAATATAATTTTGTATTTCATCCAGTATCTGACCTAATCCCTTTTCTTTGGCCAAATCTTGTAATCGCTGTGAAATATCAAAAATATTTTTTCTTTCAAATCTCCAATAGTTTTCAAACACTCCTTTTATCGAGGAATAGTCATAATTTACTTCTTCTTTTGACGGAACGAAGAAACATTGGGAGCGTGAAATTATTGTAGGAAGGACATCTTCGATGTATCTTGTTAAAAAGATGAATGTCACACCGCTTTGAGGTTCTTCGATGATTTTCAATAAAGAATTCGCTGTATCTGCTTGGAAGTTAAGCGGATTTAAGCCCATAATATTGCCGTCATCATCTCTATCGCAAAGAATAAATACCCTGTGAAATTCGGAATCACTCATCAAACGTTCTTTTATTAGGGTGGACTGTTTAACTGAAATTACTGTTTTAGAGTCGTCATCTTCCGGTTTGTTGTCCAAGCGTGATATTGTCATAACTGCGGGGTGAGAATCTTCTCTTATCCATTTGCAGTTTAGGCATTCGCAGTCATCGGTCTTATTTTCTTTGCAGTTTAAAAACCGTGCTATTTCTTTTGCTAATATGTATTGCGAATTCAAATCATTGCCATAAAACAATATGCTTTGCGGAAGCGGATGTTTACCGAATGACAAGGCTTTTGTAAAATAATCGGTTAGGAATGGATATTTATCTGATAAGAGCAATTTCCACCTCCGCATTTATATCCAAGGCTTCTGCCGATTTAATTTTACATTCTGCTTCAAAAAGGTTTTGTTTCAGGTTAACCAAATCGGAAAGCTTTGTATTTTTAAGTTTTTGTATTGTTTGTTTTACGACAAATTCGTGCTGTCCCGTAATTTTAGAGATTTCAAACGGACTCATTGTCGTGGATTTAATTTTTATAATTATCCATTTTCTCAGCATTGTTTGGATTGCGGAAAGAATCTCAAGCGGATGTTTTTTGTCCGTAAGTTTTTTAAATTCCAAAAGTGCTTTGTCTTTTTGGTTTTTCATAATCAAATCGGTTATGTTAAACAAATCCTGATTAGAAACTGCAATTTCTTCAACCATTTTTTTAGTAACGGTTTTTTCAGGATAAGCAATAAGTTTAAGTTTTTCGAGTTCAACATCAAATTGACGCAAGTCATTTCCCAGAAACTCTATAAGAAGATTTACTGCATCATCTTTGAGTATCAAATCTTTTGATTTTGCACGTTTTCTCAGCCAGTTGGCGATTTCATCTGTTTTGTAGGTTTTAAAAGCCTGGAATTCTTCCGAATTAAATTTGCTTAAGATTTTGTACAGTTTTCTTCTTGAATCAATTTTTTTACCTTCGTCTCTTGGGAGTTTAACGACAAAGACAATATTCAAAGCTTCGGGGTTATTTTTGAGTGCATCTTCAATATCGTTAAGTTCCGAGTCTTCAAAATAGTTCTTTTGAGATGAAAAATATTTTTCGGCATTTATTATGTATAGAGAATCTCCAAACATCATGGGCGGAGTCCTCAGGGCATTTATAAGTTCAGGATACTCAGGGTTATCCAGCACCCGGTAACTCATAGAAATAAAATCAGGATTGAGTTTTGAGCGCATATTATCCAGCGCTGAATTAATCAAAAAATCCTCATCTCCGTAAAAGAAATATACTGCCATAGGAATATTATACATTAAAATGTATCTAAGTAATAAGTTTATAAATAGGCGGTTACGATTTAAGTATAGGTTGGCAGAAGTAAGAGTCTATCTCTCCTAGGGAGAGATGTCAACGAAGTTGACAGAGAGGGTATTATTAACTTTATATTAAAAACGCCCTCTCCTGTTCTTACAGGACATCCTCACCAGATGGGAGATGATTGCTCACCCTCTCCAAGAATTTTAAAGTTTCGCAGGTGCTCGACTTAAAATTCTATCCTCCCCCTAGGAGGTAGGTTTTATTCTCTATGACAATAAAAAGGCCGATTAATTAATCGGCCTTTTTGAGTTGATATTTATGTTAATATTTTGATTATTTTGCTACAGTTGCTTTTTCTTCTTCTGGTTTTTCCGCTTGTTTTTTTGCTTCTATTTCTGCTTGTTTTGCACGAATTTCATCATAAAGTATCTTCATGTTTACATCGATAGCTTCGTTATCGGTTCTGCGGTCACCCCAAGCGACGCATAAACCGCTAATCAGACCAACAACCGCACCACCAATTACTCCAGGTATTGCGCCTATTCCTCCAACGCAGGCCCCTATTCCTAATCCGGCAACTGTACAGCTTCCAAATGTTTCCCCGAATCGTTGCCACCAGCCACCATTTTTTCCTTTGTTGTAGTTGAAATCTTGTTCATCGGACTTATATTGTTTCATTATGTATTCAATTTTCATATATGCATCTGTATCTTTAAGTCCCATTTTTTCTGCTTTTTTGAGCATTGCATTTACCATTTTTTTCTTGTTTTTCATAGTAATTGCACTTTTACCTTTTTCATCATCATCATGTTCGTCATCCATCTGTTCTAAGATACCTTCGTTTCCTGCAATCCAAAGTCTATATTTAGGTATAAATCCGCTCTGTTCATAATATAATGCCAAGAAATCCATTATATTGTTTTCGTTAAGTCCTTTTAATGTGTCATCAACCTTTTTATATATATAATCTTCGGTTTGGCCTTTAATATTTTTATGTATATCCAAAGCATTCCAAGGTTTTGATTGTGTGGTTGATGTTTTTGCAGGTTCTTCTTTTTCTTCCTTTTCTTCGGGTTTTTCAGTTTCGCTATTCGTTGCAGGCTTTTTATTCTTAGCTTCATAAATTGCATTAGAAATTTCAGTAGGCTTAATATCTTCTTGCCCTTCAACAATTTCCCATTTCTTTTCTGTTTCGTTGTATTTAACTTCCGCAAAATTGCCGTCTTCATTGATTATAAATTTGCGTTTATAATTTCTTTCGCCTGTTTCAACAGATTCTTCGTAAACGATTTGTCTATATTCTTTTTCTTCTTTATCAGCGTCAGTCAAATCATCGCTGTTCCATTCTTCGCCAAGTTCAATAGTTTCTTCTGTAGGAATTAAAACATCATTTTCTGTCAATTCTTTAACTTTGTTGGCAACACTCCAGTTATCTACATTTTTGTTTACATTACCATTATTTTTCACTGATTTAGCTTTGACTTTTTTGATATTTGATGTGTAGCACTCTTCCAGTCCTTCTTTTTTAATGTCTGCTTTTGTATCATCCATCAAGAATGAATCTGTTTTGAACAAATCTTTATCAAAATCGCCGTAATGTGCTTTTAGATCAGATTCAAGACTCTTGATTGAAGCGATTCTTGTCATTACATAGAGGTTATTGAATAATTCTTTAATCTCATTCTGATCGCTGAATTCTTTATAAGCTTTATCAAGTTTATCAGCTGTTTCTTCAATTAATCTTGTTGTTTCATCATCCCCTAAGGATTTAGCAGTATCTTTGGCTTTAATGCAAAGAGCATCAATAATATATTTGAATTCGTTTCTTACTGCCTTTTGTTTTTCTTCATCGTTGACTCTGTCATAAGCTTCGAACAATTTATCAATCAAATTTTCGTTCGGATATTTTGAATTATAACTGCTTATAATATCAAGTACTTTATATTCACCGACTTCGCTTTCAGCATTTGAGGCTTCAATAGGATTTGGCATTGTTTGTATAAGGTTAAAGTCATTTTCATTCAAATCTTCTAATTTTTTATGAAAATCACCAATTATTTTATCAACACCGCCACTTGTATTTTCATATCCGCTTGCTTCAAGTCTTTCCAGAACTTTTCCTCCGCCTACTTCCCATTGGTCAGAGTTTTTTGTAATGAATGTTTTTATATCATCTTTATTCAAGCTATTATAGAATTCTTGTAATTCTTTGTATTTTTTCTCATAAGTTTTTTCGCTGGAACCCTTTACAAGTTCTTCAAGTTGGTCACGCTGTTCAAGTGTAAACGCTCTGCTGCCACCGGTAGATTCCGATTGTACATAAGCATTTAACTGTTTCATGAAACCTAAAAGTTTGTTATATTTCTTTTGAAATTTCTTTTCTCTGACAGAAGTACCGTCTTTGTCCTTAGTTCTGCTACTGTTGGAACTGCCGTCATTGTTTCCGGGAGTTCTTAGGTAGAAAGGATTGTATTGGTTCATCCAATTATTATCGTCGCTTCCTGCAATATCCATCAATGAAAACCCTGTAGCATTACCGCCATTTAGGGTGTCCCATTTTCTTTGAACAAGTGCTAATCCGGGATTAAGATAATTGTCGAAACCGCTCATCCACGGGTATTGGGTTACACCTGAACCAGGATAAGGAACCTGCCAAAACCCGGGTCTTACTATAGAATCCATCAGGCTGTAATTCCATTGTATATTCATCATCCCCTGTATTGAGCCGCTCATCATATCCCAGCCCCAACCGACATTGTATGTTGCCGGCATACATTGGAACATTGCCGTATCCATGCTCATTGCAGGTAAATTCAATTGGAATTCGTTACCCATGGTAGTATCCTCATATTTTTACTCTTATATATATAAAGTATTTACTCTTTGCAAAATTGCATGTTCTAAGCATATGTGCTTAACAAAACTTTACAATTTAACTGGGGGTGAGTTCAAGAAGCAATCGCAACACTAAAATATGTTGAACTCGTTTTAACATCTTGCAAATTCGGCTGTCTGCTAGATTCCGGTAAGACCCTGAAATAACTTTCACTATTGTCCATGATAAATCGAATTAGCTCACACCTCAATCCTACCCCATGGGGGAGGACGCTGTTGTTATTGAGCTTTAGCTTCGGCTGTCTGCTAGATTCCGGTAAGATCCTGAAATAACTTTCACTATTGTCCATGATAAATCAAATTATCCCCCTCCTCAATCCTCCCCCATGGGGGAGGACGCTGTTGTTATTGAACTTTAGCTTCGGCTGTCTGCTAGATTCCGGTAAGACCCTGAAATAACTTTCACTATTGTCCATGATAAATCAAATTATCCCCCTCCTCAATCCTACCCCATGGGGGAGGACGCTGTTGTTATTGAGCTTTAGCAAAATATACAACAGCGGGTGGGGGATTTTTTCGATTATTGTCTCACTATTTTCTATTTGCGTCTTTATCATTGTATTATTTCATTTTTTCTGTTTTATATTAATTTTATTCGGGACAATAATGGAAATAAATTTAGGGCGACAAAACTCTTATTTTCTTTCAAGTAAAAGTCTTGAAAAAAACAAACAGAAACTTCGTTTCTTCCAAAGAAAAATCCTCCGCACTCTGCTCACAGGTCGTTGTAATTTAACATACAGAACAAGATTAAATTAACTATGAGATGGAGATGGTAGATATTTATAGTATAATCAAACTATGAATAGCATTGTTCCTCAACACATAAATCAGGAAACATTAAAATCATATTATTTGTATTTTGATGAAAATGGCGATAAATCATCTGAGCTTCTTGATATTCTTATGGATTCATTGTTAGAATTTGTATTCGGAATTAAATATAAAGATATTCAAAATCCTAGAGAACATCAAAAATTTTTTAATGCATGTGAAAAATTATATAAGGATCCTAAAGCCAGAAATTCAAAAAAAGAAGGTGATTTAGGAGAAATCATACTTCATACATTATTAAGAAAGTATGTAGGAACGGTTCCTTTTGCTGGTCGTTTTTACTTCGCCGTGGATAAAAACACAAGTCCAAAAAGCTTTGATATTGTCCATATTTTGCCCAACGAAGCTAAAAATATACTCGTTTTAGGCGAAAGTAAGATGTATACTGACGCCAAGGGAGGAATTGATGCTTTAGCTGACGATATAAAAAAGCATTTCTCGGCGGATTATGTAAGAAAACAATTTGTTAAAATTTCCGAGACAGTTTCAAGTGACAACTTAGTAGACCAAGAAACTATTATCAAACCAATGAGAAGAACCATTGATGATTGGGAATACTTGCTAAGGACAGAAAAGACATTGGAAAATGTTATCGATTCACTTTATGTTCCATTACTCTGTACTTATAATTATGATAAATATAATGAATACACAAATGTTTGTGAACAGTTTTTAAAAGAATACGAAAATCACATAGGCGAATTATATAATTATTTTGACAAAAAGGAGATAATACGACCAGCCTGCTTGAATATTTTACTAATGTTATTTCCTGTTCCATCCAAAGATGTTCTCATTGAAGAGTATTATAAACGTATTAATGAGGTTGTAGAATAAAATGTTTGAAGAAGAGTACAACAACATTATAAACCAAATTAGAAATAGGTCTTTTACTTGGTCAGATTATTTTTCTTTAGCGAAAGAGCTTAATCTTATTTTAGACACAGAAAATTCATCTAATAAACAATTAGCAAGAAATATTGTAATTTATATCATTGATAATTGGATTAGTATTCCACAAGAATTGCGAAAATTATATACTGATATCGTTGCAAAGTGTGGCTTTTTCCCATATCTTGAAAAAGAACAAGAAAATTTTTATCTTGATAATTTAAGGGGAGAAATATTAAAAGAATTCCATAAAGCTAATTATTTAAAAGGAAATATTTATTTTCATTCTGCACAACAAGAGGTTTGTGATTTATTGTTAAATACTGAAGCGAATCTTGTAATTAGCGCTCCTACAAGTTTTGGTAAAAGTTTATTAATAGAAGAATTAGTTGCAAGTAACAAGTATAAAAATATTGTTGTAATTCAACCAACATTAGCATTATTAAATGAAACAAGAAATAATTTAAGAAAATATGACGACAAATATAAAATTATTGTTAGAGTTGCAGATAAACCATCAGAAGAGAAAGGTAATTTGTTCCTATTGACCGCAGAAAGAGTTATGGAATATAAAGAGATGCCTAAAATTGATATGTTTATTCTTGATGAATTTTATAAAATTAGCCAAAAAAGAGATGATGAACGATATGAAGTTTTAAATAATGCTTGCAATAAAATGCTTAATAAGCACAAAGCAAGGTTTTATTTTCTTGGACCACATATTGATAAAATATCACAAGAATTTATTGATAAATATAATGTCATATTTAAAAAATATGATTATACTTTAGTTGTCAATGAAGAAAACGAAATTAAAAACGGAGAAACATACTATAACGATAATAAAGTTGAAATAAAAGAAAAACGCTTGTTTGAAGAGCTTGTAAGATGCAATGAACAAACGATTATTTATTGCTCTTCTCCTCAAAAATCAACTGAAACGGCCATTAATTTTGCCAAATACTTAGAAAGTTTAGACTCTCGCAACTTAAATACTGAACGTGATGTACCTTTAATTCAATGGATAAATGATAATATTTCATATAAATGGGAAATATCTTCTTGTCTGCGACACAAAATTGGGGTTCATAATGGAGTTTTTCCAAAACATGTAAATGCATCAATAATTGATTATTTTAATGATGGCAAATTGCTATATTTATTTTGTACATCAACTATAATTGAAGGAGTAAATACAACTGCTAAAAATGTAATTATTTATAATAACTGGCGAGGACCTAGACAAAAGAAAATAGATTATTTTGACTATAAAAATATTAAAGGACGTTCTGGTAGAATGTTTAAACACTACGTTGGAAATTTGTATTCGTTTTATCAAAAGTTCGAAGAGGAAGCAATTGAAATAGATATTCCATTCGTAGATCAAGAAAAGCCGCTAAGTAAGGAAATCTTAGCCAATACTCCAGAAGAAGATATTAAGGATAAAAATTCTCAGGAATATCAAGAACTACAAGCTATTCCGAAAGAAGAACTAGAGTTATTTAAGAAAAATGGTCTTAGTATAGATGGGCAAAAAAATATATTAGAGTATTTAAAAGCAAATATTCGTAAAGATTACCGATTAATTAAATGGTCATATTATCCTCAGTATGAGCAAGCATTGTACATCTTAGAGTTATGCTTTAACAATTTAATGAAGCCTACTGAAACTGGTGGTGGAGTTTCCCCTAAAAAGCTTGCTCAGCTTATTAAAATATGTAATTCACTAAAAAACTTATATGCTATTGTTCGTAATGAGGTAAAATATTTACACGAAAAACAAGGCAAAGATTACAATTCTTCTCTAACAGCTGGCTTTCAAATTCAAAGGCATTGGTTTGATTATAAACTCCCAAAATGGTTTGGATGTTTTAATGAATTACAAAAATATGTATGTAATTTGTATGGACTTATTCCTGGGGACTACTCTTTATTCTTAGCTATGCTAGAAAATGATTACATGTCCCCAAGAGCCAATTTATTAATGGAATTCGACTTACCAAAAACAGCAATAAGAAAAATCGATAATTATATACCTGAGCACATTCATGACGAAGAATTTATACCTTTTATAAAACAAAATAATCAAGATATAGCAAGAAATGCAATGTTATCAAATTATGAATATGAACGTTTAAAAAAAGAAGTTTTGTAAGGGTTATATTAACACAAACCTTCATATTCAAAGATTTATTTACTTGTTTATAATATAATCAACTCATGCAACAGTATTATGATAAAGGGGACATACAGTTATATCTAGGTGATTGTATTGAGATTTTGGAGAATGCGGCTCCGGAATCGGTCGATATGATTTTCGCCGATCCGCCTTATATGTTATCTAATGGTGGAATAAGCTGCCAAGCCGGCAAAGTTGTTTGTGTCAATAAAGGTAAATGGGATGAAAGCAAAGGATTAGACGAAGATTTTGCGTTCCACCAGAAGTGGATTAATGCCTGTAAAAGAGTATTAAAACCTAACGGAACTATATGGATTTCAGGAACTTATCACTCAATTTATGCCTGTGGATTTGCTTTACAGAAATCCGGATTTAAAATATTGAATGATATTTGTTGGTTCAAACCAAATGCTTCGCCAAATATGAGTTGCAGGTATTTTACAGCAAGCCATGAAACTCTGCTTTGGGCAAGAAAAGACCCAAAAGGTAAACATACATTCAACTATGAAAAAATGAAAAATGGTGATTGGAAAGACGATGCAATTAAGAAACCCAATAAACAAATGCGTTCAGTTTGGCAAATTGATACTCCAAAATCTTACGAAAAAACTTTTGGGAAACACCCTACACAAAAACCTTTAGAATTGTTAAGACGAATAATTCTTGCATCAACTAATAAAGGAGATTTGATTTTAGATCCGTTTACAGGTAGTTCAACAACTGGTATAATGGCATTAGAGTTAGGTAGAAAATTTGTCGGTATAGACTTGGAGAAAGAGTATTTAGACCTTTCAATCAAAAGGTTTGAACAAGAGTTTGTAGATAAGGAATTACAATGGCAGTAGTTTTAGAAAAACTGAGAGAGGAAACTTATCCGATTGTTAAATGGGTTGGCGGTAAGCGTCAACTAATGTTTGAACTGCTAAAAAACATGCCTGAATATTATAACAGATATTTTGAACCTTTTATTGGCGGTGGTGCATTATTTTTTGAACTTCAACCTGATAATGCCTATATTTCCGATATGAATGAAGAATTAATTAACCTTTATCAAGTTGTTAGGAATAATGTCGATGAACTTATTGTAGATTTGCAAAAGCACGATATTTCAAAAGATTATTTTATGGAAATTCGTAATATTGACCGTACGGAAGAATATAAAAATTGGTCTAATATTCAAAAGGCAAGCCGTTTTATATACTTGAACAGAACGTGTTTCAACGGAATGTATCGAGTAAATTCAAAAGGCGAATTTAATGTTCCGTTCGGGTACTATAAAAATCCGAGAATTTTAGATGAAAACAATTTAATAAATTGCTCAAATCTGTTACAGCGAACTGAAATTAAACATGCAGATTTTTCAGAGATTTTGAAAAAAGTTAAAAAAGGTGACTTCGTATATTTTGATCCGCCTTATGTACCTTTAAGTGAAACATCAAGTTTTACATCATACACAAAAGACGGATTTGATATTGATATGCAATTTAAACTCAGAGACGTTTGTGATGAATTGGATTCTATAGGTGTAAAATTCTTGCTTTCAAACTCTGATACAAAATTAGTTAACGAATTATACGAAAATTATAATATAAAGAAAGTTTTTGCTTCGCGCCAAATAAATGCTAATGCAGATGGCAGGGGTAAAATTACTGAAGTTTTAGTTCGCAATTATTAAGGTTTTGGAACGCCAGACATAAACATTGCCCTGCCAGAATAATTCCAATACCTGATGTCTTGTTCTATAAAGAACCATTTTATAACTTTCAATATTAAGTCTACATCATATCCTGAATTAAACTTCAAATTTTTATCTATTGCTTCCGTACGACAGTTATATACATTAGTAATAAGTTCATATAACTGTTCATATTTACTACGGGATTCAACCTTCTTTTTTTCTAAATCCTCAAATATGTGATGATGTGCTGGATAATGTTTTTTTAATCCTTTCTTGGTTAAAAATTCACCATCTTCAACATTAACAACAAAATCAAAGCCATTATGCAAATTTGCAGGGCGTTCTAGATATATTCGTTTTCCAGATTTCAAGGTTTCTACATAGTACAAATATTTAGATTGAGCACCACCTTTTCCATGTCCGGGGATTTCTTCTAAAAATTTATCAATTACTCTTTTTCGTACATCGTTCCTATTACCAATATTCGAAAAATTTAAATTTATCTCATTAGGTACCACTTTATTTTTTGTTTTTGCCATAATACCACCTTCTTAACAAATCCCAACAAATTTCATGCTCATGCTATCATAAAAATATAAAGGAGAATATGCATGAAAAGGAATTTTAAGGAATGGCTATCAACTTTTAGACCTTGTATTTCAGACTATTGCTACTATGTAGATTTTGACAAAGTAAACAGTAATGTTGACAGTATCAAAGTTGAATTAAATATTTTGAACACCTTAGTTGGCTCTAAAAATATTGAAAAAGATTTTGAAAATGTTATTACAAAATACCCTGAAACATTAAAATGCATTCCTTTACTATTAGCAGTCAGAGCAAAAGAAATTTCTGTTACGGATGCTGATGGCGAATATAATTTTTCTTTCAACAAATGTAATTATGGTATTGAAGAATACAAAATGTTCATGCGTAAAACAAAGCTGTTCGACCTTCTTGAAAACCATATTGTAAGTAATTTGGTAGATTATGCAACTGGTGTTGAAACCGGTCTTGATTCTAATGGCAGAAAAAATCGTGGCGGACATTTGATGGAAAATCTTGTTGAAAACTACATTCAAAAAGCAGGATTTGTTAAGAATAAAAACTATTTCAAAGAAATGTATATTCATGAAATTGAGCAAAAATGGGGTATAAACCTTTCGGCAATTTCTAATCAAGGCAAAATGGAGAAGCGCTTTGATTTTGTAATTAAAACTGATAAGCAAATTTATGTAATTGAAACGAACTTTTATTCAAGTGGCGGTTCAAAACTTAATGAAACCGCAAGAAGCTATAAAACTCTTGCACAAGAAGTCGTCACAATAAATGGTGTAACATTTATTTGGTTTACAGACGGTTGTGGATGGAATAGTGCAAGGCATAATCTTGAAGAAACTTTTGATGTTTTGGATACAGTATATAATATTCAAGATTTGGAGCAGGGAATAATAAAAAAGTTAAATTAGTTTTCTTCTAATACTCTCAAAAGATAATTTGCCAAATGCAATAATTCTATACATTTTTCTTCTGATAAAGTCAGCATTTTATGGCTTTTAGGATTTTTTATAAAACCAATTGCTCCGGCGTATAATTCCATTTGAGCAACTTGTTCACCTTCTGGTAACTTGGAATTCTTTAATGGTCCATTTTTAGCACTAAAAGCCTGACGCATTAAATCAACACCTAATAGCTCATCCAACCCACTTTTTGTTCTAACTTTTACTTCAATATATTTGAACGCATCAAAAACCGCTTGAGAATAATGCTTATCTCTGTACAAATCTTTAATATCTTGTGGCAATAAATGCAAGCTAGAAAGACAATTATCATCCAGCACTAAAGATTCATATAATGCTGTAATTTTTGCTAATTTTGAAATCATAATATCGCTTGGAGTCATTTGTCCATTTATTTGAACTTTGCAATTATTGATATTATATTTATTTAAAAAATCGTTGGTTTTAGTCATCCATTTTTCATAAGAGAATTGATCTAAGAGAATGACTTGTCTACCCGTTAAAATATTTGTTGTTCTATAGTCATACTGCTGTGCTTGCTGCAATATGAAATGACCTTCATCTATAATTTGTCTTAAATATTCCTGTTTATTCATATCTTTATTTTACAATAAAAATACTGCTCGCTTTCTGTAATATGTGTCTAGATGTAAAACTTTTCTGCTTTTATTCTTCTTTCACGCTAATGTTGTGTGTCAAAGGAGGTTTTAATATGGAAAAAGTCGGATTGAATATTACTCTAAAAGAATTTAAGCAACTAAGTAAATGGTCAGAAAATATTTATAACACGGCAGTTGTTATTGATTATTTTGTTGCAAATCAACCGGAGATTGAAGAGTGCTATAATTTGGCACCGGTAATTAAGCATCTGCGAAACGATGCGGATGTGCTAAACGCATTCTTTATTGATCACGAAAAAGATGTTGATTTTTAAGGTGCGTTTAAGTGCCGTTTAAGAACTGTTCAACCGATGTTTACAAAATAAATATGTCTGAATGATACAAAAAACAGGTATTACACTTGAGATTTTCTCCTACGTAATCGATTAATGTTCATAGCGAAAGGAACACATTATGGTTGAAAAAGATTACAAACTATACGGAACAAAAATTTTAAACTTAAAAACACAAGAAATCGGTTTGTTGATTTGTTTATGGGAAAACAAGTTTGCTGATAGAACTGTAGATTGTCTTGGATTTCTTCCACGCTCGCAGAGTTTCGCTTTTATGCCTCACGGCATAGTCCGCTCAATCTGCTCGCTATCCGGTCGTTGCCGTACAGAAATCCGCTTTGCCACCTGCGTAGATAAAACCGGAAAACGATACAATATTGAACTTGATAATATAAGTGGGTTTGAAGATGATTTTGAAAAATAAACGAACTCGAGAACGCATACAATTATCTTATACTGAGTTTCAGGCAAGATTTGCACAAGACATACAAACAGCATTTGAAAGCTATATCAAAAACGAAAACGCAAAACCATATTTTAAAGCCAATAAAGCCACAGAATCTGACTTTTACTTTGACTTACAGTGGAATTTTAATCATTTTGGAATGTCAAATTGGTATATTGAGACACTTTAAATATTATTAATCTATATCTACGTTTTACTAAGCTTTTGTGATACTCTTAGTAAAAAGGAGCTAAAATGAGATTACAAAAATACATTATTATATTTTGCATAATTATACTAATTTTGTCTTTAATTGGAATTTTTATTACGGAACAGGATAATAAATTCTATGACCTTTCAACCGGGGTATTTACAGGTGTTGTATTAACCGGCATGACTTCAATAATTTTGTTTCTTTATGAAAAAAATAAGATTATAAACAAACTATACAATAATTTTGCGGAAATTTATTTTACACTTTGTGTTATTGATAAGAATTTGGGTAATTTTCTTATAAAAAAAGAAATTACTGATATGAATTTTAGGATAAATTATAAACTAACAATGGAAATTATAAATACAATAAAAGAGTTTGATTTTGATGAATATACAAGTTTCTTCGATAATAAATTTAATAGTTTATTAGAACAATTTTTAAGTTTTAACCTGAAGTTATACAATCTACACAATATTGTAGGTGAAAGAAGCCAAGGTGTTTTGTATCACGAATTAACATTGAAGGATTTAGAATTAAAACGATTACAAGGAATTGCAGAAGAAATGCTTATACCTTATGAACAACAAGTAATAAATGATAGAGAAGCTCTTCTTATTTTAATAGGCAAATTGCATGAATATGTTGCATCTTTAAAACTGGAATCCGCCGCAAATTTATCAAAATTAGACAATTATCATAAATTTAAAATCAGTTGGAATGATAGAAAAAATTTGCTGGAAAAGCAAGTTCAAGAACTTTCTTAGTTATATGAATTATAGGAGTAATTATATGAAAAAACTTATTGTAACATTATTTTTATTATTGTTATCCAATACATATATTTTAGCCGCAAATAGTGGAATTGGAATTGAAGTTGTAAAATTAGTTGATTCTATTAATATAAAACCATTTAATTATCAGCCTCTTATAATCAGAAATATTGAGCCTGGTTCTCCAGCTGAAAGAGCACATATCAAAGCTCCTTGTTACATAACAAGTATCAATGGAGAATCTGTATATAATTTGTCTGAGAAAGAGATTATTCAAAAAATAAATTCTAAAGAAACTGTCCAATTAGGAATTACAGAAGGGGGAAATAACCCAGAAAGAATTGTTAATGTTCAAAAAGAACAAGGATATGATACTGTTATTAAATATCTTCATAAAACAAAAGGAATTGGATTAGGTATATATAAAAGTCAATCCGATTTAAAAATGCCTATCTTAATAACAAATGTTGAAAAAGGTTCCCCTTCTTATACAGCAGGAATAAGAGAAAATAGTTTAATGCTGGATGTAAATGGAGTCTCAACTATTGATTTAAATGTGGATGAATGTCTTAAAGCTTTAAATGCAAATAAATTATCAATTACTGTTGTTGATCTAAATTCAAAAAATATACAAAAATATAACTTAACAAAAGCAAATTATTATGCTAACAGTAATGTGGAGATAAAAGATAAAAACCGTAAAATAATTAATCAAAATGCTAATACTATATATGCACCATATAATGAAGAAGAAAAAGTGTTGTCTACTGCATTTGCAAAGCTTGCACCAGAATACAAGCGCAGTAAAATGACAAATCAAGAAATTTGGAATGCAGATATTAGTAAGATGCAAAAAGCGCATGAACAATATAAAAATGACAAAAACAATATGGCATTTAATAAATTTTATTATGATGGTTTACAAACTTTTATAAAGCAATTTAGTGAATTACGAAAATGGCAAATAGATGATATAAAATCTGCTTTGATAATTTATGGTAAATTGCCAAACAATGCTACTGAACAACAAGTGATAATGTATATAAAAAATTCAAACATTTCTAATAAAGATTATTATATCAACTACATTGATTATTTAAATAAATATATAAATATATATTCAGATAGGGCAAAAGAAGTTTATAATTATAGCTCCACGTATGAAAAAAATAAAAAAGCACAATTAACAAAATTACCAGCAAAATATGTCCTTGATGGAGATTTGACAGGTTTTATGGCTGGATTTAAAACTCCAAAACAAAATGGTGCTTACAAATTAAATGAAAAGGGAATAGGTTTTGTGCAAGTAAAACAAAGCATTCCTAATGGAATAATTGTTGGAGCATATTCCTCTCATTATACTGATAGACCTTTGTGTATTATAACAAATAAGAGTTTTGCTGATGATGAAATTATAAAGGAACAGATGTACTTTCTATATGATGGCTATTATTCATATACTACTGTGCTAGGTGCACCTAAGAAAATATGGAAGTTTAAAGAAATTTCTAAAGCAACATATGATAATATTGCAGATAAACAAAGTGGGAAATATTATTTTATAAAATAATAGGATGCTAAGCTTCCATTCCTAAAATTTCTCGTTCAATTTGACGAACGATATCCGGAGATAGACAGCCTTTGGTTTCTTGTTTTTGCGATTGCCCTGGTTGCAAAGAAGCGGTATATTGTTTTACAAGCGGAATGTTTTTGAGAATATTTATCAATGAATAAATTTCTGGTGGTGGAGTTTTGTGATTATTATCAATGTCCGCAGAAATTTTATTCATCATTTTTCTTGCGAATTCCAAAAGTTCTTCGCTAAAGCGGTCTTTGTTGTGTTCAGCATCAAACCGTTTTTTATCCCAATTGTATTCTTTTTTCCAATAGAATAAAGTCCTGCGCGACAGTCCGAGTTCCATACCAATCTCTGCAAGAGATTTTTTGTCATAAATATACATGCGTTCGGCTTGTGTCAGTTGGTTGTATTTTGTCATTTTATACCTCAAAAATTATTCTATCTACTGTAAAAGTTGTTTTGTCGGATAATCTCCGAACCTGAAAATTACAAGTTCTATCAATTATTCCGAGATTTTGAAAATATTTAATCATCTGGTTTAGAAGTGCTAGTGTATTTTTCAATACTTTTGGTGGCAAATTTCTGCCTTTACAAAAATAGTAAAATTCTTGAATATCGTTACAAGTAATATCATTTAAATTTTCATTTTTGAAAAATGGGGAAATGTAGTATTTTAACATTCTGCGATATCTTCTGTAAGTATTTAATTTACAATTGTTTTTGACATAATTTTCCAAAAAATAATTAATCGCAGCATCAAATGTTATAACCTGAAAATTTGTCACTTGGTTTGTGCAAATGATAAATTCTTGCTTTGGCTTTTCTTCCTGATATTTATATAATCCTTGTCCAAATACCAATTTATCCTCGTTCAAAAGCTGTTCAAGTTCTGTTTTACAATCACATTCTGCAATCATTTCAATTTCATCGAGGGTGAATTCTTTTAAGTGTCGTGCCAATTTTTTTATATTCATAAAATCTGCTCCATAATTTCTTTTGTAATTTCTGTTAGGTTATTGTCTTTAGCAAATGTTTCCATTTGATTAATAAGCTGAACAATTTGCCTGAATCTGTTGTATTTTGAGTGGATATATTCAATAGCATCGGGGGTAAATGAAATTTCTGACAATTGGTTTATAATCTGTGACGAATCATTTACTCCAAAAGTTTCAAACTTTAAAATTTCTGAAAACCTATCATATAGATGTTTGTATCGTTCAAGTTTCCTGTGAGCCAAATTCATTCCGATAAAAATTATCGGGCATCCGGTTTCATCGTGAATATCCCGCAGTGTTTCAATGGTTTTGTAGTTATTCATTAAATAATCAATCTCATCAATAAAAATTACCTGCGGATTTTGTTTCAGTTTTTTAACAACAATATTAAAATTATCCGAAGTCAAAAAACGTGGTATTTCATCAAGCTCTTTTACCATTTCTTCAAGCAGCCACCTGCCGGTCATAAGATTTGATGCTCTTAAATAAATTCCGTCATACTTACACGCAAGCCACAATGCTGTCTGCGATTTTCCTAAGCCGGGTTCGCCGTAGACAAGTCCCATTTTTGGAATATTCTTTGGTTTGTTAATCAGATTTTCAACAAGCCCGATAAAGTTTTTGACATTAGTAGTTTTTACAAAAATCTTATTCATAAAGCAGTTTGTACTCCTTTGTTTGCTTAAATTTCTCTATCCACTCATCTTGCGGATTATGAATTATCAAATACTCATATTTTTCTGAATTATTTTTGAACAGTGTTTGAACCCTTTTTGAATCCGATTTGAACGGGGGTAAATCATTTTGTGTTTCTAACTCTGTTTCAAGCAGTTTTATATCTTCCGTTTCCAGATATTTTTTAACAGATTCAACTGTTTTCTTTTTTAGTTGCCGTTGTCTTACAATTTTTTGCTTGTAATCCTCATAATCTTTGACATCACCGAGTAATTTTGCCATTGGATGAGTTTCTGTTACTCGCTCTGCAGTGCATAAATACTCGCCTTTAGGTGTGTAAACCTTAATACTTGTAAGATCAAAAAGGTTGTATTTAATTAAAACTTTGCTCTTGAATCCATATAATCTTTCGTCAAAATAATCACAATTTAAGAATCTGATGCCATTTCGTTGAATTGTTTTTACTTCGGTTGCAAGCATCAAATCGTCAAGAGTATTTATTTCAATATTCTGCCGTTTTCTCTCTGCCAATACTTCAGCAATCGTTTTATCCGGAGCATTCGGGCAGGGCTGTGAATTTTTGAAACTCAGCCACATATCAATCATTTTTATTGTTTCTTCTATTGTTGGAATGTAATCATTGTGCCAACTTTTGTGCAATTTTTCATTTCGTATCATATACGCAGGTTTATTTTGGATGCTGCTGCCGATATAACTCGGCAAAAGCTTTTCAAAACTTTCCTGAAATTCTTTGAAAAATCTTTCAATTACTTTAGCTCTTGCGTTGTATGGTCTTGCAAAAACTGTTTCAATTCCTAACTTTGAATACAACCCCTGAAATCCAAGTTCCGTGAATCCCTTATCATCAGTAAAACATTTTGCTCTAAATGCTTTGCCGTTGTCCTGATACACAACTTTCGGTATCATATCAAGATTGATTATGGAGTTTCTGAGAGCTGATGCGATACACTGCGTATTTTCTTCAAGCATAATTTCATAACCGATCAAAGCCGTCGATTTCCAATCTAAAAATCCGATAAGAGTTGCTCTTGTGGTTTTTCCTGTAAACGGATTTATTACTTGGAAGGCTAATTTATGTCCATCGGCTACTAAAATATCTCCGACTTCAAGCAGACTAGCCTCACGTTTTATATACGGTTCGACTTTATCTGATAATGCTTTTTCTCCGTCACGTGCTAAAATCCATTTGTCGTAATTGTTATCTTTAAACCATTTTGCATATCTCCTAAAAGTAATATCAGCCGGAATAAAACTCTGTCCTTGTTCTTTTAATTTATATTTGGTTAACGCGATTGCTTTTCCGATTGAAAGTCTATTTGGGTGTAAAAGCAATCCCATAAATATTTTAATTTCTTCATCATTGAGAACGGTTCTATATTCATCAACACTGCTATATTTATACTGAGGCAAAAGTTTTGTGTAATCTTCTGTTCCATTTAACATAGCAAACCAGCGGTGCAAGCTACCACGGGAGATTTTACCTAAAATCTCAAATAAGTGAGAATCTGATGTATTGTGCAATTTCACAAAATCATAATCAGCTTGAAGTTTATTTTGAGATTGCTTCCTAAATTCAAGCCATTGATGCACAATGTCTAATCTTGCTAATGCGATTTGTTTACATTTTTCTGGAGTAAAATCTGCCATGCGTATGCTCCTTTGCATACACATTAATCGCTCTTGTTCGCAGAAACATCAAGTCCTAAATCTCAATCTCAGAGACATTTCGACACATATCAAACTCAAAGATAAATTATTTTTGCACTTTATTGCACTATTCTGCACTTGGCTCAATGCTAAATTCCATGCTAAATATACCCTGAAACAAGTTCAGGGTAACGAGTTTTTGGTGCAAAATAGTGCAAAATATAAACTTTCACTTCGGATGATTATTTGTTTCACTTGAAATTACTATTTGTTGGAATTTTTATATTTTATTTATATCAAAACCTATAAAATAATTTTTTCTATTTATATAGTCAGTTAAATAAAAAATACATTTATATTTATTTTATACAAATACCTTCTTTATTTTATTCCTTCTTCTTTTAAGATTTCTTCGTAAGTGTTTTTAGATTCTTCG
>JAEEXX010000022.1 GCA_016287985.1 Candidatus Gastranaerophilales bacterium | reverse complement strand
CTAAAAAAGGCAATTTTTTGCAACTTATATACTTTATATATATGTAAGAGTTATTTAAAAGAGAGATTTCAAAAATGTCAACAACTTATTCAGCAGTAGAAAGAAACAAAAAACCAGCAGGCGCTTTAGAAATTCCTGAAGATTTTGATTTATATTATTTGAGAAAAAGAGACCGCCAAATGAGATTCAACAACGGTGGCGACCCTATCTACGCTATTTTTGATAAAATCGACAGCAGACCTCTCTCTAAAATTACCGTTGACTTCTTCAAAGAACTCAGAGATGACTCTATAAGATTTATTTCTAAAATCGTTAAATAAAAAAAGACGGCTAAAAAGCCGTCAATATAATATGATATGATTTTATAAGTCTATTTTACACTAAAAATCTAAACCAGATATAAATACTGCTTAATGTTAGAGAAACTATTGTTACAACAACACCGTATTTAAGATATTCCATAAATTTTATTTGGTGTCCGTTTGCAGCTGAGGTTTCAGAAACAATAACATTTGCGGCAGCACCAATAATTGTCATATTTCCACCCAAACATGCGCCCAACGATAAGCACCACCACATTGGAACCGCAAATTCAGCTCCTTTTGCAATTGCAATTTCATGTATCATTGGTGACATTGTCGCTGTATAAGGAATATTGTCAATTATACCGGACAGTATTCCGGAGCCCCATAGTATAAACATGGAAGCAAGTGCCTGAGAACCATGGGTGACATCAATTAACCATTTAGCCATAAGCTCAATGCCGCCGGCTTTTTCAAATCCGCCGATTATAACGAATAATCCGATAAAGAAAAATATTGTACTCCATTCTACATCTGTTAATATGTCAGATGGTTTTTCAAACAGTAATAATATGCTTGCACCTGCCATAGCACAAACACAAGTTTGAATATGAGTAATATCGTGAGTTACAAACCCTGCTATTACCAAACAAAGTACAATTAACGAGCGGAACATAAGACCTTTATCTTTGATAGTACGAGAATTATCCATAAGGGCAATTTTTTCCATTTTGTCTTTTGTTGTTTTAAGTGACTTTTTAAACCACAAGGTCATTATTATAATTACGACCACAAGAATGATTGCAACTATTCCGGTTAGTTCATTTATAAAATCCATAAACGATAATCCTGCTGCACTCCCAATAATGATATTTGGCGGATCTCCGATAAGTGTTGCAGTTCCACCTATATTAGAGGCAAGAATCTCTGTAATTAAGAATGGTACAGGATTTAAATCCAATTCTTTTGCAATAGCAAATGTTACCGGCATAACAAGGATAACAGTTGTAACATTATCCAAAAAGGCTGATGCTATAGCTGTAAATAGCGCCAAACAGCATAAGCTCGTTTTGGGGTGTCCTTTTGTTCTTATAAGCATCTCATTCGCTACCCAATTAAACATACCGCTTCTGGTTGCTATACTTACTATAATCATCATTGATACAAGTAAAAAAATCACATTAAAGTCGACATAATTTATAAAATAATATGGATTTAATTCTCCGTCTACTTTAGCATTTTGTCCTAATAGTCCCAACAAAAGTGTAAGAGAAGCACCCACCAATGCTACCGTTACTTTTGGGATTTTTTCAGTCGCTATAAAAAAGTAAGCAACAATCAATATTGAAGCAGATACTATAAGAGCGTTTGACTCAATATAACTTAAAAAGCTCTCCATTATTTCTCCTAACTATAAATACTTATACAAGTTTAATTATAATACAAAATCATAATACATAGAAACCTAAAAATAGACGAATTACCTATATAAATTTATTTTGGTGTGAGGTATATATTTAATGTAAGAAGAATAGCTTTAGGAGCCCCAAATGGAGTTAACGGAGAGAGAAAGAAACGTTTTATATTATCTTGCACAGGGTTATAAAAATAATGAAATAGGCGCAGTCTTGAATATTTCAGTGCATACCGTCAAGGCACATCTTGAAATGATATATGAGAAGTTAGGGGCGACGAATCGTGTTCAAGCTGTCATAAAAGGACTACAAATGCACTGTATAGATGTTAAAGAGCTTGTATAGTCTAATCTATATATGCAGGCTCGTTGAGTTTTAATGCGAATTTGCTTCCTGCCGGGATTGAAACATGACCGCCTTTTGAAAAAAAGGCTGTAATTGGCGATACTAAAGTATTTGCTCCAAGACAAATTGTTCCATATGCAATTGGAAACGGAGAAAGCACAAGCGTTGAATTTTTACTTCCCAAATTAACGGTTAATGTCCACATTTTATTGAATAAAGACCTTCCCCAATTCCCCTTCTTCCACATCGTTTTTAAATATGTTCGGTCTCCCTTTATATCATTGAAAAAGACTTTCCTATCATTGGCGCGTATAACATAAGCACTTAGAGGAACTGTTTGCCCTTTATATAACATTGAATAAATCCTTATTGCGACCAAACCGCCGTTACATGTAATCTGTGGTTGATGTGATTCCACTATTTCACCTGTAAATATAGTTCCTGAAGGGATAGTATATTTTTTACCGTTAATATTAGTATTGGATTTAAATTTAACCACCGTTCCTTTTTGTTGCCAATCAGAGATTGCACCTGTATTTACCACTTTAAAAACTGTTCCTTTACGGATTGCAATGTCACCGGCAGAATGGTTTGCTATCGGAATAGAAGATGGAACTTGATTTGCAGTTGTTTTTATATCAGGTTGATTTTTTTGTTGAATTTGTTCTTTTTTGGTAATATTCGGCAAATCAGGTAAATTTTCATCAATACCTTCCTCCAAATTAATACCGGCATCCTCAACTAATTTATTGGCATTATAATTTCTGCGTATTTCATCATTTACGGTTTCATCCAAATCAAAAGCATGCGCAAAAGGAGCCGCAAGCATGGCAGAAATTAAAATTATTAGTACTTTTATTTCAATAAGCTTCATCTCAAGTCCACTCTCTTGTTATATTTTAACAAATTGTAACAAATTTGTTAAGAACTAGCAAAAAAAATTTTGCTTTGTTTTATGATTAATGTGTAACCAGATTAATTAGATTGGAAACTATGATGAAGATTCATACAACGCAAGATCTAAGGGGCTTATCTCAGCAGCAACCAACCAACAGTGTATCGCTATCGAATTTTAATTTTACCCGCAGAAGTTCTAATGATAGGGATATTCGACAAGATGGAACAGTAAATAATTATAAAAGTCCCAACTACATGGCTGTAAATGCGGCAGTGCTGCTAAGTGGTGCAATGTTTATATCAGGGCTTGCTATGTTATTGGCAAGCAAGAAAAAAAATGCAAAAGTTAGTTCTGATGATTTTAAGCAAACAATAAGAAGTATTAAAGAAAACGTCGTTGGTGATATAAAAGAAAAACCCGTTCCGGAAGTTAGGAAAGGCGATAAGTTTTTACAAAGTAAATTTTTTGATAAATTATTAAAATGGTCTGAAAATGAGCCTGTAATGCAAGCCGCAATATCTGCCGTAATATGTATATTCCTACGACCTGCAACAATAATGGCACTTCCGGCAAAAGGTAAAACAAAAGAGGATAATACATATGCATCTGCTCATGCCGTATCATCAGGACTTATGGGGCTTGTTGCAACAGGATTAATTGCTCTGCCGTTTAAATCCGGAGCGAAATACACAATGAACGAAATGTACAAGTATTTAAGCGAAGATGCTCTTAAACGACTTAGTCCGAATCTTGATTTAAATACAATATATATAGACAAGTTAAAGAAATTTAGAAAGCCTGTTTCTGAATGGAGATTTAAAGACGGCAACAAATTCCTGAAAAATTACAAGGATGTTGAGAAGATCCCTACTCTAAAAAAACTGAATGAGATATCTGCTGAATCTTTCAGAATATTTGGAGCAGATGTTGATTGGGCAAAGTATAAAGGAGAATCGTTCAATAAAGTTTATACAAAAGACGGAAGAGCATTTTACGATGCAATAGATTGGAGAAGGTTAGGTATAATAGTTGATCAAGACTATACTGGAACTGCAAAACTCTCTAAAAAAATGCAGAAAGAGTGCACAAGCAGCACAAAAGTATTGCTTCAAGACCTTGACAGAGGTTTTCTTGAGAAGGTAATAAAAGATGCAGAGCCTGACTCAACTTGGAAGAAATTGGATATTAATTCTGTTTATAAAGACGGTAAGGTTGTTGACTTCAGGCAGTGGAAAGAAATAGGAACCGGTAAACAATGGAGATTAAACCTTGATAATGTCGGTTTGTCATCTCCTTATGATACGACGATATCTAATCCGAGAATTAGTGGAGCCCTTAGAATTGAATCGACAGGGGAAATTAAAAAAGCAGCTTATCTCAAGAACGGTAAAAATGGTGACTTGGGTTCGATAGTTGATGAAAAAATGGCTGAAACGGACAAGCGTAATGAAATGCTGGATAAATTCTTAACATGGGCGCCTGATATCGTTACAAGACCATTAGTTGCGACAGCTACGATTGCTTTAATCCCTATTGTGTTAAAGAGAGTATTTCACTTGGAAAAAGGCAAAAAGTCTGAAATTAAAGAGAATTTAAATAAACAGCAACTTGTAGAAAACGACAGCGATAAAGAAAAATTAACTGTTGAAAATACACAAAAAGCACCTTCATTTAAGGGAAAAATAAATACCAATGATGATGGTTCAGCTTTGTCTTTCCAAGCCAAAGGTACATCTGGCGGAAAAGGTTTGGGTGAGCGTATCAAAGATTTTCTACAAAGAATTATTTCGAAACCTTTAGCAAAAGTGTACGGCAGACCAATGTATGAATCGAAACGAGCAAATAATCTTGCTGATAGACTTTCAAAAACCTCCGGTGAAATGACTAATCATATGGCAACACTGGGAGCTTTATTAACAAGTAGTGTGTATATGTATCAAACACTGCATAAAAAAGATTTGGACGATGATAGAAGACGAACTTTGGCCGTCAATCAGGGATTATGTTTCCTGATTCCGACAATCTGTGCTTATACAGTCGACAAAGTACTGAAAAATTGGACAAAACAAAAAATAGAGTATCGTTATTCAAACTTAAAAGAATATTTCATTGCAAATGCAAGCAAAGATCCTAATTTCTCTCCTGAAAAAGTTGAAGTGTTGAAAAAAGACCTGGGGCAAAAATTAAAGGGTGTAAGAACACTTATCAGCTTAGCAATATTTGCGATGATTTATCGTTATATTGCTCCGGTTTTGATAACTCCATTTGCAAACAAAATAGGCGAGCATATGAATGATAAGAGAAAAGCCAGAGCCCAAGCAGAAACCCAAACTGTTGTAATGAATGCCCTCAATCAAGTAAAAATGGAAGTTGAAAAATCTGCTCATTCGGCAGCATAACATAGATTAAATATTAAGTTTATAACCGCCACCATAAATCGTTTCTATGTATTTTTTACCATCGGATATTTTATCTATTTTACTTCTTAAATGTCTTATATGTACTCTTATGGTTTCTATATCATCATCCGGTTCATATCCCCAAACATCTTTAAGTAACTTTTGCGCAGAAACCATATTCCCATGGTTTTGAAACAATGTATTAAAAATGTCAAATTCTATAGGGGTAAGTTTTTGCGTTTTATCATTTATTTTTACACTATATGTTTCAGGAAGCAGAGTGATTTCTTTATATGTTAATAAATCTCTGACGGCGATAGATTTTGGAATCTGGTTTGAGCGTTTTAGTAAAGCTCTTACCCTGACTAACAGTTCGTCGATTTCAAATGGTTTTGTCAAATAATCATCCACGCCAATATTGAAACCATTAACTTTATCATTTAATTCTGAAAGGGCAGTAAGCATTATTATAGGAGTATCTGCTGTCTTATCACACTGTCGTATTCTTTGTGCTACAGTGAAGCCGTCAACTTCAGGCATCATAACGTCCAATATAATTAACTCGGGCTGCTCCTGCTTGGCCAATGCATATCCATCAGTTCCGTTATAACTTTGAGAAACTTCATATCCCTGAAGTTCAAGGTTAATTTTTATTAGTTCATTTATAGCTTTATCATCATCTATTACCAATATCTTAGTCATTTGCAAGAACTCCATCTAATTGCTCTTCAGTTGATTCTTCAAGCAAACTCTCTGGGATTGATTTTGTGGAGATTATTCCGAATTCCTTGAGTGCATTAACTTGAGAAAATAAACTCGGTTTATTTTTACTATTTCTGGTGAAACGATTAATAGTTGTGGTAAATTTTGAAGAAATATCATTAAATTTTCTTTGCAAATCAACCAAATCATCACAAAATTGTACAAATGTATCATAAAGATTCGAACCGGCTTTGACAATTGCAGAAACACTTTCTTGCTGTTTCTGCTGAGCAAACAACTGGTTTACAAGACGAATAGTAGTCAAAAGGGATGCCGTTCCGACTATTATAATATTGGATTTATAGGCCATATTTATCAAATCGGAATCTTCATACAAAAGGCTTACTGATGATTCTACCGGCATATACATCAAAACAAAGTCCGGCTGAGAAATATCACCGGCATTTTGGTAATTCTTATTTGCCAAATCCGTAATACGTTTTTTTACCTCACTTTTAAATTCGTTAAGTTTAGATTCGTCCTCAATATAATTAATATAACTTGTTAAAGTCACTTTTGAATCAATTATCAAGTGTCGTTCATTAGGAAGATTAATAACAACATCGGGTCTTATCATATGAAGTTCTTCATCTTTTAAATTTGTTGAAGTTGTTATAAACTGTTTGCTGTAATGTATGCCTTCTGTCATTCCGCATGATTGAAGTATAGTATCCAAGAGGTTTTCTCCATACGAACCTTTTACATTCTGGTTTTTTGTCAAAGCTTCTACAAGGTTTTTAGCTTCTTGCTCAATTACTTTATTGTTTTTTTCCAAATTGGTAATTTGTTCTACAATTTTAGTAGTGTTTTCGACCCCTTTCAAATTAAAACTTTCTACCTTTTGCTTAAATTCTCCAAGTTCTTTTGTTAATGGGAGTATTTTTTCTTCCAAAGTTTCTCGATTCTGCTTTCTTAAATCTTCTTGCTCTTGTTTTATTGTTTCATTAGCAATTTGTACAAAATCACGTTTAATAATTTCTCGAAGGGATTCTGATGATTCGAGTTTGGCGCGCAAAGATATTACTTCTTCTTTTGATGAATTAATTTTCTTTAAAGCATATATAAACGTAGTAATAAAAGCAATTAAAGCTCCTGAAATAAAAGACAGAATGTAAAAAAGCATTAATTATCTCCTTTGAAGTTTTGCGAGCAGCCGCAAAATTTCCACATATAACCAAACAATCGTAACCATAAGTCCAAATGCTCCAAACCATTCATAATCTTTAGGGAGCATCATCTGTGAACCTTTTTCTATAAAATCAAAATCCAATATAAGATTTAATGCTGCAACAATAACAATAATAACACTTACAAGTAAGCCTGCAGGTGAAGCCGAATTTATTATTGGTACACTGTGATGAAAAATCAATCTTCCGATAATATCAATAAGATAAACTCCTGCAATTGTAATAGTTGCAGTAATAACAGTGCTTCTAAACTTTTCTGTACATGTAATGAGTTTAAACCTATATAAAATTATCATGGCAAAAAGCGCAGCAAATGTGCCTGCAATAGCTTGTGAAACTATACCCGGATAAGATGCCTCAAATGAAGCAGAAATTCCTCCAAGGAAGAATCCTTCACATACAGCATAAAACGGAACTAAATATTTGATTTTAGCAAATGAAATTATTAAAGCCAGAACAAAACCGATAATTGCACCCAAACCCGTAAGCATGGTAGCAATATCCATATACCCCAGCGAAAACCTTGACCAGGTATAATACGCTGCGGCTGCCATAACAAGCCCCATAACGCCTGTTATCTGTAAAGTGCCATCTACGGTCATCACGGAATTTTGCGGATATGCAGCTGTGTTTACGTACTCAGAGTCTGATTCTAACTTTTTAAATATCGGATTTGACATAATACCCTCCTCTTTTAAGGATATTATATCATATAAATCCGTTTATTTAAATTTCAACTCGGACTAAATTACCCTTACTCTGTCCATTAATTCTGTGATGCGTCGTTTTAAATCCGTATCAATCGGACAACTTGTAAAACCTTCCATACGAGCTTCTTCTTCACGCCTTGTCATGTCTGCTTCAAGCATAGCCAATTTTCTTAGTGCGATGTTCATAATACACCTTCTTTCATAATTTAACCTTCCATATATATAAAGTGTTTTTTTTCAAAATAATTGCCAATTTATGTAACAATCCATAACAAAAGTTTACAATTGGACGAGAGAATTTGAATGAGATTCGGGTCAAGTGCTGGATAATACGTGGTCTGACTCTAAACGTACTCAGAGGTTTGAGGAAAATTTTCAATTTTTCTGCAAACTTATTAGGGATATCAGGTAAAATTTTTAATATTCTGCAAACTAAAAAAAATAATTAAAAAATAAAATGTATAATTCTTGCAAGCCCCTTTGTTTTATAGTATAATGAGCTGGAGAGAGAGTTGGGGAGTTTCCCCTTAGTTATAAGAGGTTGTAATATGCAGACATTAAACAAAAACGAAGGTTTAATTACTCAGATTATTGGACCGGTCATTGACGTTGAATTTCAACAGGGAGAATTACCGGAAATATATAATGCGCTGAAAATAACTTGCGATGACGGGCATGTTGTTATAGCTGAAGTTCAACAAATGCTTGGTTCAAATAGGGTTAGAACTGTTGCAATGTCGTCCACTGACGGGTTAAAACGTGGAATGAAGGTTGAAAACACGTATGAACCCATCAAGATTCCTGTAGGAAAGCCAATTTTAGGAAGAATTCTTAATGTAATAGGCGAGCCTGTCGACCGGATGGGGGATATTCAAACTGATACATATCTTCCGATTCATAGAGAATCGCCAAAACTTGTTGACCAAAATACTGATATTGAAATATTAGAAACCGGTATTAAAGCTATTGACCTTATTCAGCCTTATCAAAAGGGTGGTAAGATCGGTTTGTTCGGAGGTGCAGGTGTTGGGAAAACGGTTCTTATTATGGAATTAATTCACAACATTGCATCTGAACATTCAGGGGTTTCTGTTTTTGGCGGTGTTGGAGAAAGAACACGTGAAGGTAATGACCTTTGGAATGAAATGAAGGAATCAGGTGTTATTGATAAAGTAGCTCTTATATACGGTCAGATGAACGAACCACCGGGAGCAAGAATGAGGGTTGGACTTTCTGCACTTACTGCAGCAGAGTATTTCCGTGATTTTTCAAAACAAGATGTTTTATTGTTTATTGACAATATATTTAGATTTACTCAAGCAGGTTCCGAAGTATCTGCATTATTAGGTCGTATGCCTTCTGCTGTTGGTTATCAGCCTACTCTTGCAACTGAAATGGGTGAATTGCAAGAAAGAATTACGTCAACTAAAGATGGTTCTATTACGTCAGTTCAGGCTATTTATGTTCCGGCGGATGACTTAACTGACCCTGCTCCTGCGACAACATTCTCGCACTTGGATGCATCAACAGTTCTTTCAAGACAAATTGCATCTTTGGGTATTTATCCTGCTGTCGATCCGCTGGCATCAAATTCCAGAGTTTTGGATCCGAATATTATTGGGGAAGAACACTATAACGTAACAAAGAGGGTTCTTGAAATTTTGCAAAAATATAAAGAACTTCAAGATATCATTGCGATTTTAGGTATGGATGAGCTTTCTGATGAAGATAAACTGACTGTTAACAGGGCAAGAAAAATTCAAAGATTTTTATCTCAGCCATTCTTTGTTGCAGAGCAGTTCTCTGGTATTTCGGGCAAATATGTAAAACTCGAAGATACAATAAGAGGATTCAAGGAAATCATTGAAGGCAAACACGATGAACTTCCGGAACAGGCTTTCTATATGGTTGGTACTATTGAAGAAGCTATTGAAAAAGCTAAAACGTTAAATTAAGTAAATAAGTGAATAAGTAAATAAGTGAATAAGTTCATTAAAAATTCTTATTAACTTGTTAACTTAACTCTTATTAACTTCTAAGAGGTTAATATGAAACTGAAAATAATAACACATGAAAAAATAGTATTCGAAGGTGAAGCCGATGAAATTGTCATTCAGACAAAAACAGGGCAAATGGGTATTTTAAAAGATCGTTTACCTGTTACCACAGTTCTGGACATTGGTGTTACAAAAATAAAACAGGGTGAGAATTACAAATATTTTGCAACAATGGGTGGTGTATTTCAGTTTAAAGACAATGTTGCTACAATTCTTACGGATGTTTGTGAGAATGGTAAAGATATTGATGTAACCCGTGCAAACGCGGCAAAGAATCGTGCGGAAACACGTCTTGCCGATAATGCTGCAAAAATTGATACACAAAGAGCTCAAGCAGCTTTGGCACGAGCTTTAGCAAGACTTAAAGCTGCATTAAATCAGTAGGAGTTCTGTATGAGAAAGTATTTTTTATTATTTGTGTTACTGTTTTGTGCTGTAATAACGGTATCAGCTGATGACGAAAAATTTTATAAAGCTTTGCAAACTTGTTCACCATATTCTGATGGCGGTCAAGTTTCTACGGAAGGTATGAACGTAAGTTTTAAAAATGAAATTGTCGGTAAAAGTGGTGATAAATGCGTTTATAAAGAGTATGTTGATTTTGCGGGAATTAATTCTTGTACGACTTGCAGACTATCTAAAAAACAAATTGATGAACTAGTAAATGTTATGAGGGCGTATTCTACCGTGCAAAAATATTCAGGAGAAAAAGTAGATATATCAAAATTAAGTAATGTTCAAAATAATCCCGTTGTAAATGTGTGGAATAAATATCTTCAAGACAGTTCTGTGTGCACCTTAGAATATAATAAATAACATGCTATGTAATTGATTTTACGGTATTTTTGTTCTAATATTCAGATGTATTACCCAATTTGAATAAGGAGATTTATTATGTCAAGAAAACCTATTATTGCAGGTAACTGGAAAATGAATTTACTTCAAGCTGATGCAAAAGCTTTGTTTGAAGGAATTTGTTCTTACGTTTCAAATTATACGGCAGTTCAACTTCCTACAGTTGTTATAGCACCTGTATTTACATCTTTGAATCAGGTACATTCAATTGCATGTAATTGCGGTTGCGGCGGAAATAAAATTTCTATCGCAGGTCAAAACTGTCACTGGGAAACTTCCGGTGCTTACACAGGTGAAATTTCAGTAGAAATGTTAAAAGATGCAGGTTGTGATTATGTAATCATCGGACACAGTGAAAGAAGACAGTATTTTTCTGAAACCGATGAAATGATTAACAAAAAAGCTAAGGCTATTTTAGCAGGAGGCTTAATTCCTATTATATGCTGCGGTGAAACTCTTGAACAAAGAGAAGCAGGTTCAACTGATGTTCATATAGCATCTCAAATCAGAGCTGCATTGGCAGGAATTTCTTCTGAAGATATTGCAAAATCAGTAATTGCGTATGAGCCTATCTGGGCAATAGGAACCGGTAAAACTTGTGATTCTGTTGAGGCTAACCGAGTAATTAAGATGATTAGAGGTGTAGTTTCCGAAGTTGCCGGAGCATCTGCCGCTGATTCAATAAGAATCCTTTATGGTGGTTCAGTTAAACCTTCTACAATAGAAGAGCAAATGTCGCAGTCTGATATAGATGGTGCATTGGTAGGTGGCGCAAGCTTAAAGGCTGACAGTTTTAACGAAATAATCGCAAATACAATGAAAGTCAGTGTATAACTCGAAAAATAAAATATAAAACCCTCTCATATTAAGAGAGGGTTTTTTGTTAAACAAAACTATATGCAACAACCGCATCCATATTTACATGAAGCCAGTCATATTGTGATTCATTTTCACAAATCCCTTCATAGGAATCACTTATATTACAAACTTTGACATTAGTTAAATTTACGCAGGATTCTTTGTTGCATTCTTCGCAATCATATACGCTTCCAATAATTTGGTAGTGTGCAGTTAAAATTACAACTCTTGAAGAGTCACTTTTTCCCATGATTTTTTTAAAATGTTTTGCTTTGTCCATAATAAATCTCCTGTACGTTTTCTTATACAGAGTATTTAAAAAAGTTTTTAAATACATTCCCCTACACGCTAGAAAATCATATCATTAAAGTCTATAGGATCATCATAATTAAACATATGTACAAAAGTATATAGTATTTTTGCAGAAAATTTCTTTGTTCCAACCTCGAGCATTGTCCTTAATACATCTCTATTATTAGAAACATGGGTTGCAGTTCTGTTGCAGGCAAGATTATCATAATAATTTGCGACATTTACTATTTGTGCCCATTCAGATATATAATCACTTGACAAACCTTGCGGATATCCGGAACCATCATTATTTTCGTGGTGTTCAAGTGCTACTTTGGCAATTGCTTCGTCAAGATTCAAATCGTTTTTAATTAATTCATATCCTATGGTTGTATGTTCTGCTATAATTGCTTCATGAGTTGTGAGAATAGGAGTTTCATCATCCAATTTCATCTTGAATTTACCGATATCATGAATCAAACTCGCCAAAACTACTTGCTCTATAGCAATATTAGAATAATCGAGTTTTTTTGCAATTAACCCAGAAACAATTGCAACATTAAGAGGGTGACAAATTTCGTATTCACCAAGAAAACGCACCTGCGAACCTTTCTTGGTTTTGAATAATTGTTTAAATATGTCAGTCAGCATTATATTAGCCAGCTGATTTAATTTTACAAGTCCTTCATTAAAATACTCATGTGCAAATAAATCTAACGTCTTACGCATAAAGTACTTAATTTTTATTTGTATATCGGATTTTAATGTGTTCTCTTTATTAATTACGGTCTCGAAATCTGCAATATCTATACTATCAAAAGAAAAATTTGCAAGTTTTGTTAAGCTTTCCCTGCTTTGTGAATCATCATCATTTTTGTTTTCTACATTATAAACTTCTTCAGTAAAAAGTTTTGCGTAATTTTTAAGCATTATAAGCTTGCCGGGTGTTAATACCTCGCCCGCATTAAGCACCTTCATGTTTGCTTCATTATACAAATCAAAAGGCAATATCTTAAAACTGCTCAATTCTTTTGGTGTTACTAAACGCATACTTGGATTATAGCATTTTGAAAATTTAATTAAATACTTTATCTGTTTGAATTAAAAAACAGATAGATTATTTTTCGTTTCTGCGTTTTTCATGATAACTGTAACATACGTAAATTAAAAACCCGACTACAAGCCAAATTATGAAATAGAGTGCAGAAGTTGCTTTGGCGCTAAATTTACAATACATTAATCCCAAGCAACTAATTATGCCAAAAATCGGAAACCAAGGACAGAATGGGACTTTAAAGGGTCTTTCTCTGTTCGGTTCAGTTTTTCTTAATATTAATACTGCGATACAAATTATTATAAAAGAAGTGAATGTTCCGAAATTGCAGAGTTCTGCAGAAATGTTTAAATCCATAAATAAACCACAGATGATAACTATCAAACCTGAAATCCATGTCATTACGTGTGGTGTTTTAAATTTTTTATGAATAGCATTTAGGGATTTTGGCAAAAAGCTATCTCTGCTCATAGCGAATAAAATTCTTGTTGTTCCGAGTTGGTAAATCAAAAGTACAGTAGTTAATGCGCATAAAGCACCAACCGAGATTAAACCTGCATACCAATGAATTCCCACAAACCTCATTGCATGTGCCAAAGGCGCTTGTGTGTCAATGAAGTGCAAAGGAACAATTCCTGTTAAAACAAGAGCTGCGCAGACATAAAGGACTGTACAAAGAACCAAAGTCCCCAATATTGCTATAGGTAGATCCCTTTGAGGATTCTTTGTTTCTTCGGCTGCTGTCGATATTGCATCAAACCCGACATAAGCAAAAAATATTACGAAAGCACCGGTAAATATTCCTTCGACTCCATTTGGTGCAAATGGTGCCCAGTTTTCAGGCTGAACATAAAACGCACCAACAATTATAAAAGATAGAATTATAAATAAATTGACTCCTACCATAATGGTAGCGACTTTTGTGGATTCTTTTATACCTTTAATAAGTAATATAGTTAAAACAAGAACAATAAATATTGCAGGAATGTTTGCCGCAACAGGAATCTCCCATCCGAATGGCAAATGCACAAAAGGCATCATCTGATGCGGGTCAAGTCCCTGCCTATTACATATTTCATACATCGAACGGTAGTCGTTTCTTAACCATAAAGGATAATTAACTACCCAAGCAGGAAGTACATGTTTAAATCCTTTGAGAAGTTGAACGAAATATCCTGTCCAAGCACTTGCTACAGTAATGTTTCCGATAGCATATTCCAACATTAAAATCCAACCAACCATCCATGCCATGAATTCGCCCATTGTAGCATATGTATACGTGTAAGCACTGCCGGCAACCGGAATCATTGCTGCAATTTCTGAATAAGAAAGTGCAGAAAACACACTCGCAATAGCTGCCAGACACATTGAAATCACAACGGCAGAACCTGCGCCCAATCCGTCAGAGCTTCCGATTATTGCGGAGCCTATTATTGTAAAAATGCCCGTTCCGACAACCGCACCGATACCAATAACAATCAAATCAAAGACATTCAGAGTCTTTTTTAACTCCGAATTTACCCCCTCATCAATTAATTCTTGCGGAGAGCGTTTATCGGCTATGTTTTTTAAAATATTTTTGAACTTTTCCATTCTTTTCTATTTTTCTTTTATTTGTGATAATTCGGCTTTTCTGTTTTTCTTATAACCGTAGCTTGCGTAAATAATTATTCCCATTATAACCCAAACAAGGAATAGCTCCGTAGATAAAATTGCAGATTCTCCTTTTGCCACCATCATAGAAAATGCCATTAAACCTCCGCAGCAAAGAATTCCCAGTATCGGAAACCACGGACAGAAGGGAACTTTGAAGGGCCTTTCTCTGTCAGGGTCAACTTTTCTCAAAATAAGAATGGCTACACAAACTATTATAAATGACGTGAATGTTCCGAAATTGCAAAGTGATGCTGCAACATTTAAATCTAAAACCAATGTTCCTAATATACCTACGATTCCTACAGTTAATGTCAAAATGTGCGGAGTGTTAAATTTAGGGTGAATTTTTTGAAAAACTCTCGGCAAAAAGTTATCTCTGCTCATTGCGTACAAAACTCTTGTAGAAGCCATGTGGAGGACAATTAAAACGGAAGTTAAACCGGCAAGAGAACCTATAGAAATCAACCCTGCTGCCCAATCCATTTTAACGGCTGACATGGCAAATGCCATTGGGGCTTTTATTAAACCTTCAGGGATAGGAACGCCACTTGTGGGCTGTAAGCCAGTAAGTACAAGTGCAACAAGTGTATACACAATGGTGGTTATAGCCAAAGAACCGATTATCCCAATCGGCAAATCCTTTTGCGGATTTTTACATTCTTCTGCCGCAGTAGCGAGTGCATCAAATCCGATATATGCAAAAAATATTATAAATGCACCCATAAATATTCCTTCAAATCCGTTTGGTGCGAAGGGAGTCCAGTTTTCCGGTTTTATAAAGAATGCGCCTGTTAAAACGAATAAACCTATGACACCAAGTTTTACGGCTACCATTATTGCTGTCATTTTAGCCGAATCTTTTGTACCCTTTATTAAAATCAGAGTCGTCAAAATTATCATTATTATTGCGGGTAGATTTATACAAAACGGTATTCCCGCAAAAGACGGAATTGCGGAATGGTAATCAATACCTTGAGAGTTATAATAATTAACAGCACTTCTGAAATCATTTATTAGCCATGCCGGTGGATTTACAACCCAAGTCGGTAAAATATTTGCAAAGCCTTTCAGAAATTGTATAAAATGATTGGTCCAAGCACATGCAACTGCAATAAAACCTATTGCATATTCAAGCATCAATATCCAACCAATAAGCCAAGCCATACATTCACCCAAAGTCGCAAAGGTATACATATAAGCTCCGCCTGCAACAGGAATCATAGTTGCAAATTCTGTATAACATAGTGCTGAAAATACACACGCAATCGCTGCAATTACCATCGAAATTATTAATGCCGGCCCGGCACCGCTTTCACCGGCTGCCGCAACACCTACTATGGCAAAAATTCCTGAACCTATAATCGCACCCACGCCAAGAATAATCAAATCCCAAGCTCCGAGAGTCTTTTCTAATCCTCCTTTTTGAGCATTTGCGATTGCTTCATCAAGGTTTTTTCGTTTAACTAAACTTTTTACTATATCGGTTAATGCCATTATTATCCTTTCGTGGTTCGTGAGTCGTAATCTGTGAATCGTTATTTTAAATTCGATTCACGATTCACGATTCACCATTCACCATTCACGCTAAAATTATTTACAAAGCGGAAATCCAAGTTTTTCGCGCTGTTCAACATAAAGCTTTGCAACAGCGGAAGCCATTGTACGCACTCGATTAATAAAGTTAATTCGCTCGTCTTTGGAGATAACCCCTCTTGCATCGAGCAAATTAAATGTATGAGAGCATTTTAAAACATAATCATAAGCAGGAAGTACAAGTTCGGCTTTTACGCAATTATCAACTTCTTTTTGGTATGCATCAAACAAACCGAAAAGTCTTTCCGCATCCGAGTATTCAAAATTATATTTCGACTGTTCAATTTCGTTTTGGAGGTAAATTTCACCGTATTTTAAAGTATTATTCCACATAATGTCAAATACGGATTCTTTATTTTGTATATACATAGCGATTCTTTCAAGTCCATAAGTAATCTCTAAAGCAACGGGCTTAACTTCCAAACCGCCAACCTGTTGGAAATATGTGAATTGCGTAATTTCCATTCCATCAAGCCAAACTTCCCATCCCACACCGGCTGCACCCAGTGTTGGAGATTCCCAGTTATCTTCTACAAATCTGACATCATGTTTAGAAAGGTCTATCCCCATAGCTTCCAAACTTTTAAGATATAATTCTTGAGCATTATCCGGTGAGGGTTTTAAGATAACCTGATACTGGAAATAATGTCCAAGCCTGTTTGGATTTTCACCGTATCTTGCATCAGTCGGCCTTCTGCAGGGCTCAACCATTGCAGTTTGCCACGGTTCCGGCCCCAGTGCTCTTAAGAATGTTGCAGGATTCATAGTTGAAGCGCCTTTTTCAATATCGTAAGGCTGCTGAATAATGCATCCGTAATCTGACCAGAATCTTGAGAGGTTTAAAATTAAATCTTGAAAGTTCAATGCCATTTATTTTCTCACTCTATTGTAAAAATTACACTTTAAAAATTATACATGTAAATTTGGTAAATGTAAAACATTACCTGCTTTTTTGTGAACAATTGTAACGCGAAATATACGCTGATAAGACATTTTACAATAACATTTAAAATTTGCCTGCCTCGGGTATTTTACTGCAGATTAAAGTGTAATATTCTATGATAAAATAAAAGGAGGAGAACATTATGAATAAAAACATTATTACAATTTTATTAATTTTTCTTGTACCATTAGGAATATACTGGGGATTGACAAGGGACAAGTCATTAACTGCACTTCCGGGGATTGCGTATGCAGGAGCAGAAATTATAAAGTTCTCTTCTCCAATGTGTTATGAATGTCAGGAGTTGGATAAAGTTTTTAAAGAAGTTTACCCCAACTATTCAAACAAAGTTAGTTTAAGAAAAGTTGACGTGACGCAAAATGACAAAATAACAAGAGAATTAATAAAGGAATACAATGTAAATCTTGTTCCGACATGCGTTTTTAAAGATGAGGCTGGAAATGTTATAAGAACCACAGAAGGCTCAATTCAGCCAAAGATTCTGGAGAATTATATAAAGGAACAGATTAATGAATAGCCTTTCAGATATTTTTTCCAATCCCGTTCAAACCTGGTATGTAATGCTTAGCGTATCCTTTTTGGGAGGGATAATCGCATCTGTTTCGCCGTGTTCTCTGGCAATGCTTCCGTTAATTGTCGGATATATTGGAGGATATTCAAAGGAAAATACTGCCAAAACATTTATACAATTATGTTGTTTTATTATAGGTACAGCCATAGTATTTACCATTATCGGCATTCTTTGTGCCTTGACAGGAACTGTTTTTGCTTCTGCTTTAGGCGGATACTTTACATTAATAATTGCATCTCTTTTATTAATAATGGGGTTAAAATTGTTTGGGTTGTTAGATTTTGAAATCCCCACAATTATTAAGGCGATGCCACAAAACAGGAATAATTCAGTATTTTTGTATCCTGTACTTCTGGGTATGACTTTTGCCCTTGGTGGGACACCGTGTTCAACACCTATTCTCGCCGGGATTATGGCTTTTGCAGCGATTGGTAAAAATTTGGGACTTGCAATACTTATGCTGTTTTTATTTTCCATAGGACAGGGATTAATTTTAATAATAGCCGGATTATGTACTTCTGCTCTAAAAAATATGAAAGCAATGTCTGCTTTTACTGAATGGGGATTAAAATTTAGCGGAGTACTTCTGGTTATTGCATCCTTTTACTTGTTCTGGAAGGTTTTCGCACCGCTTGTATAATTTTTGAACAAATAAGTTTTCATTATCGTTAACCATATGTAAGAGGCAAATACGATTAAATACAAGTATAGGAGATTTTATTATGACAGAAGAATTCAATCAAGAAATTAAAGAGGAAAAACAATGTAAATGCTTATGTTGTTCTGAAGGGTTTAGAGACTTTTTAAAAATTGCCTTGGGGAGTTTTGTTGGTGTATTCTTTGCACTATCGCTTTTTGCAGCACTTCACAAGCCGCCAATGCCGCCATGCCATCGCTGTATGATGAGACCGCCGATGCACCACGGAATGTATTTCAAGAAATTTCACCACGGGGATTTCTCAAAATTTAAAATGGAAAATGGAGATTTTAACAAAAGAATTCCTGTAAGAGTTGAAGTTGAGCGAAATAAATAAAAACTATAAAGAGGTATTTCTGTTTACTAAACAAAAATACCTCTTTTTTATGAATCTTAAAAATCGATTATGAATATTTTTTTTGCGAAATTGTGAGTGTGTGAGAAAGTGGTATTCCTCCTTGGACAGCAGGTTTATTAACGACTGCACCGTTAACATACATGACCGTTGAACCGCCTCCGTCAAGATTCATAGCATTTACACAACCAAATTCCTTCATTAGACTTGCAAGTTCCATCAATGTTAATCCTATTGAAGCACCTTCTCTTCCGTCTGCGGTCATCATAATAAGATGATTATCTTTTGTATACCCGATTGCTGTTCTCGGGTTACGTCCGCCGATTGCAGCCAGTTTTTGTGCAGTCATATCCACATATATTTCGTTATTCTTTACTAAATATGGTCCTCCGCTTATTATATGGTTTACTTCTTCCCACTGAGGATTCATTTTAATTTCAAGTTCAAATTTATCTGCTTTTGTAATCTGATTTAATGCTTTTTCAGGTGCAACAACAACAAATCCGTCTTCGGGTATTTCCAGTGAACCGTGGGATTCTGCTAGAAGTTTCCCATCCGAAACCGCAATCGCTTTACCATATTTAGGACAAGGCGGAGAATATTTTCCCCAATCTGAAGTGTAAACAAGTGTATTTGTTGAAAGCATTCTGGGTTGATTAATGTTATCAATTTTAATACCTCCTTTATTAGTATTTAGTTTCGCTTTAAGCTGTACCCTTGCCATATCGTAGCTTTTATCAAATATTCCCATGGCTACTCTGTCATATATCGGTCCTGTGTACACTTTTTTGTTTATCATTAATGTTCCCAGAGGGACTCCGCTTTGAGGTTTAAAATATCCGCCATTAATTGCTGCAATTGCATGTTCTCTCTGTGCGATGTTTGATATTTTGTTTCTTGAGGCTAAGGTATCGGAGGCAATTGCCGGAACCACTTCCAAATTGCTGTTTACGTCGGTTGAAAGTTCAATTAGGTTTATTCTAACCGGTCTTCCATTAAAATACCTTATCATTTTTATGTGTTTGACTCCCTTTTCAATATCGGTTATTTTTGCACCCGAATATTTTAATTTAATGTTTTTGTCAAAAGTAATCTCTTTTTCACGCTGTTCGGCGATATAATTGATGGTTGGTGAAATTCCGGTGTAAAGTCCAATTTCCGTATCCTTAGCAAATATTGTAGGAATTTGAGTGATAGTAAATACCAATAAAACGGCTAAAGCAGCCGCACTCGTTGCGGTTTTTTCAAGTATTGGTCTTTCGAGGGTTAGTGTTGTATCCATTTTTTTTACCTGAGGTTAAGTAACGGATACCTTTTTGTTTAGAGAGTGGTGTGGGGTTAGTAACACTCTTTTATATGTATACTCCTTATTAAGGGATTCATATCTGTTAAAAATGTTAGTGTAAATGTACAATACGCTCTACTAATATTATACCATACACTTAATATTTGCGCAATCCTTATACGGTAATACTTTTGGGCTATATTTATAATGTCATTTTTACACTTAATCTTTTGATTTGGTTCGCTTCGGTTATTAGCCTTGTTCACCAAATAATCCCCTTTGTTATTGATTCTTGATATAGGTTTAGATATAATTAACTTTGATATTTGAGGGTAAAAATGATTTACGAAAATGTTTTGGAACTTATCGGTAATACGCCGATGGTCAAATACAAAGACAATATCTGTTTAAAATTGGAATTTTTTAATCCGTCAGGCTCAATTAAAGATAGAGCTTCTTTTTCAATGCTTCAGAGTGCAATACAAAGAGGAGAAATTGATAAAGATACTGTGATAATTGAGCCAACCAGCGGTAACACCGGAATAGGACTTGCTATGTGTTGTGCGGTAATGGGGTTAAGATTAATTATATGCATGCCAGAGAGTATGTCTGTTGAAAGGCAAAAAATCATGCTGGCCTATGGTGCGGAACTTGTTTTAACTCCAAAAGAATCAGGAATGAAAGGTTCGGTAGATAAAGCAAATGAGCTTAAATTAAAGTATCCTAACAGTTTTATTCCAATGCAGTTTGCAAATCCGGATAACCCAAGAGCGCATAAAAAAACGGCAGAAGAAATATATAATGCTTTAAATGGTAAACCTGCTGTTATAGTTGCGGGAATCGGAACAGGGGGAACTGCGTGCGGAATAAAGAAGTATCTGAATAATGCTATTGTTTATGGTGTAGAACCGAAGGAGAGTCCTCTATTTACTGAAGGATTTGCAGGACCTCATAAGATTCAAGGTATTGGTGCAAATTTTATCCCTGAAATTGCTCAGGATAACGCTTTGGACGGGATTATTACGGTTAATGGTGATGATGCCATAAATGAAGCTAAAGATTTGGCAAAGAATTATGGAATTTTTTGCGGAATATCTGCGGGTGCAAATGTTTATGCCTCAAAGCTGATTGCTCCCAAATATCCTGAAAAAACGGTTGTAGCAATTATTCCTGATAGCGGAGAAAGATATTTATCGGTGTGGTAAAAATGATTAAAAGAGTAATAAATAAGATAAAAGAAGATATAAAAACCGTATACGAGAAAGACC
>JAEEXX010000143.1 GCA_016287985.1 Candidatus Gastranaerophilales bacterium | reverse complement strand
TTTTCGCTTCATAGACATAAAGGCGACCGGCAAACAAAAGATTTCAACAATCATAAGTATAACAGTTAACCGACTTGCGAAATCTGGAATATCAAACAATACAATAAATATTGAAATTGCTATTGTGTATATTTTTAGCCAAATTAAAGCCTCCGGTGTATGCGCGACTATTTTATTTGAATTCAGCCACATTAATAGGCAGAGAGTAATTTGTATGATTTGCCGCTTGTTAATTAATGCAACATCTCCTGTATTTATTAAGGAAGTCGCTTTATGCATATAAGCATCTCTGACAAAATCAATATCAATATATGCAAGAAAATTAACTATGCCTAAACCGGAATAATAAATCAAATATGAAATCGGTATTAGACTGATGTAAAATACTTTGTATTGTTTCGTAGTCGAAAGAAGATATATTGGAAATGTTATTAATGCAGTATAATGAAATAACACTCCCAATGTATTAATCAAAAAGTATCTTTTATAATCTTTGTTTTGAATATATTGTAGGGAGAATAAAAACAAAGCACTCGCTACTGCTTGTCTAATCTGTATCATATCCTGATAAATAAACATATAGGACAACCATACTATTATTGGTAAACATATTGTACCCAACACTTTTTCTTGCTTATTTATTGACAACATAGTGATACATACTGCTATAACTCCATAAATAAAAAACATTAATAAATGATTGCCAAATAAAAAGCGAGAAATTGTAACTATTAAATAATATGCTGGTTCAACCTCTCTAATCAGTAATGAAGGTGAATAATACTTTGAAGCATATCCTTCATAATCAGGCATATAACTGGGACGAAATGTTATTATTAAAACTAACATAATTCCAAGCCCCAAGTATAATTTTTTTGACAAATCAATTGACAATTTAGTTTTAGAGAATGAAATGAAACAAATAAGTATATATATAATTAATAAAATGTATCCAAAAATCATGTCAGCATACTTTTTATATAAAATTTACTAATACTATTCTATACAATTTTCTAAATACTCTCAATAATATATTTTTTCTAACCTGGCCTTGATGCTTTGCAATAAAATACAAAAAATCTACGTTCCTTACATTAAAATCAGTTCCAAACAAAATATCAATAGAAAACTTGTTTTTCCAGTATACATACATCAGAGAAAACTGATCTCTTTTAGAATATTTACCGTATTCTGACCACCATGCTTCAGATATTTGCATTACACCATCATTGTTATGTAGTCTGAGAATAATGTTATTTTCATATAAACCATAGTGTTTAGGAAAGTTATTATATTTCAAATACTTATTTGTTTCATGTGCAGATTGAAAATCAACTATGCCTTTTATGTATGCAACTTGTATTTCGTCATAAACACAATCCCTTTCCAAATGTGGTACTTGCGCAATCAATACGCCTTCTTCAATTTTTTTGTTAATAATATCATAAAATTCTTGTCCGATAATCTGAATATTAGCATCCATATAAATACTATATTCATATTCTTGTAACACCTTGTGCGGCAACAATTTAGGATAACGAGAAAGTCTAGTGTTATCATTTGTCTCAAATGGTATTTCCCGAATTTGCCAAACACTGATTTGTTTTTCTTTTATGTCATTTGAAAAACAGATATAATCAAAGTTATTGTCAATTATTTCCGGCTGCAACAATTCATCATATCCGCCGGTAAGACAAGTATAAATTACTTTTGTGTTCATTTTATGGCATAAATTATTCAACAGCATCAATTTTGACACCGCTAAATATTAAAAAATATTATTATGCAATTTTGAATTTGCGAATATGCTCGGCTAATATAAACATATTCGTAGAAAATATATCATGTATATTTTGGACTGTTTCTAACTATTATTTCAAAACGTGAAATTTTCACGCAAGTTTTTTTCTAAAATTTTTTCCGCTTACAATTTTTATCCAACTTCCCAATTTTTCATTCCATTCGACCGGCGTAAACACACCAAAACCGGATGCCGGATAAAATGTCAATTCCCCGAAATATAACTTCCCGTTTATTTCATAAAAATCAACTCTCAAAAACGAAATATCTTTCGACAGAACTTTTGCAAACATTTTCATTTTTTCTAATTGAAGAGGAATAGGAATAGGAGAAGAATTGAATGGTTTGTGTGGTAAAGCCAATCCTGTAAACTCCTGATGATTCCAATCTGCATCAAAAAAATCAATAGCTTCGTTTGTTGTCCTATCTGAAATTACCTGACAATATTTTGGTTCTCCGTTGAAACAGAACCACTTGTAATCTTTCAATTCCTTTCCGCTTTCGTCCTCCATGTATTTTTCGGAGATAATTTTTCGCGGGACATTTTTGTAAGGCCATTCACGACCGAGCAAATAAAAATCGGTTTTGAGACATTTCTCTATCTTTTTCTTTGCTACTGCAATATCCAATTTTGATTTGTCCTTACAGATTACCAATCCGCCAGAATCGTGCGTACATTTCAATACAAATTGATTCGGAAGTTTCTCAAAATCAATGTCTTCAAACTTGTCCCATACACCCAAGGTCGGAATTATATATTCTTCACCGATTTTGTCTGCAACGTACTTCTTAACGGCGTATTTATCAACCATAATAGTATATTCAGGTTTACGGTCGTAAAGTTTCAGACATTGAAGTTTCTCATTAAAAGTTTTAGGATTTTTCAAGTCGAGTTTTTTGCCCATTGTCAAACGGTATTTCATTTTCAGATACATTTTGCCAGGAAACAAAAAACTCAATCGAGTAAGCAATCCGTTCAAAATTTTGGACGGATGAGTAAGATAATAAGATATTGGTTTCATTATTGTTTGATAGTTTTGTCAATAAGTTTCTTGCAAACAACAATTCTATATAACGATTCTGCAACAAAAGATAATAATGTCAGCACGACAAATGTTGTTACCGAATTTAATTGACCTGTTATATAGAATATTATTAGCGAAATTATATAAACTATTGTTGTTATGATAATGCTGTATAAAATTTGTTTGTTATAGCCTCTTGCAATAAAAAAACATCTTGCAATATACTGACTTATACCCAAAAACAAAGGACATAACACAAATATTCTTATAGTCAGCAAATCAATTTCCTCTCCTATAAAAAAGAAAACAATAGGATGCAAGAACAAATTAATGATACAATAAAGGAAGACTATCATTCCGAAAACCACCCATCCGACTTTTTTAAATTGTTTGTCATCCTTGTCTTTCGCCATTTTAGGGAAAATGACCGTTAAAATAATGCTATTTGGTTTCATCATCAGAGCGTGTATTTTTGCTCCGACATCATATATTACTACTTGCGACATATTCACCATACTTCCTAAAAGCAGATAATTGAGTTTGTCTTTTATCGTGCATATAACATCTGCTGAAAAAATCGGTAAAGCATCTTTTGTATAGTACTTGACATCACTGAATTTGGGTCTTTTGAATTTTATACCGTCTTTCACAAAAATTAAATAAAGTGCAATTACACCGCCAACGATATAACCTATTGAATGAAGTAGCGGGACATAAAAATAATCAGTCGGTTCTTTGATTATAATGAACGTTAACGCAATGAAAATAAGTTGAAAAATGAGTTGTATTATTGTTACAAACTTCATTTTTTCTATTCCTTGAAAATAAAATTGCGGAAATAAAATACATTGTAAAACAAGAAAAAACGAATAAAAGAACAGCAAAAAATGTTCCCTGTAACTTGGGATTAATCCAATCACCGTCATATACAATACGAAACTCACAATCAACAAAACGGCTTGGCTGCAAAGAATTGCTGACATAATTTTTGACAATTCTTCTTTATTTTCTTTGTTGACGGCAATATGTTTAGCACTGATTAATGGAAATCCAAATTGAACTATTATTGAACAATATCCGGACAAAACTTGCGCCGTAATTACCAAACCATAAAGTTCTTTTCCTAACACTCTTACTAAATACGGATATGTAATCAGAGGGAAAACGAAACTTAACACTTGAAACATAGTAAGATACGAAAAATTTTCAAATATTACTTTGTTCCTTTTTAATAGTGTAAACGCAGATTTTATGTAATTTGAGGAAAAAGGCATAACAATAAAATAGCAGCAAAAATTTTGTCAAAAATTTTCGATACTTTAAGAGAAATATGTCGTATTTTTTTTACTTATTCAAAAGTTCCGAAATTTCAGTTTCGGATATATTTAAAGTTTTTGAAATGCTGTCAAGAGATTTTCCTTCTGAGAGCATTGATTTTATG
>JAEEXX010000021.1 GCA_016287985.1 Candidatus Gastranaerophilales bacterium | reverse complement strand
GATACAGGAAGAATTTATGCTTTTTGCAGGATTTTGCCATTGTTCGTAAAAGTAAAAGATTACGAGGATATCGCTGCTAAAAAGGCTGATGCATTTAAACCAAAAGGTTTGACAAAAGAAGTTATTGCTCAAATCGAAGAAGAGATTTTGGGCATACCCCGAAAAATAGAAAAAGAAGATGAAACCGACAATTAAGAATTCGTTTTTTTTACCATATCAAATGAGATGGTTAGAAGATAATTCAAAAGTAAAGATATGGGAAAAGTCCCGAAGAATCGGAGCAACTTATGTCCAATCTTACGAAGATGTCAGGGACTGCGTATATAAACGTGTCCCTGCTGTTTGGTTCTCATCCGCAGATGAATCAGCTGCGAGAGAATATATTGATTATTGCGAACAATGGGCGAAGTTATTTGATACAGCAACAAAATCTTATGGCGAAGTAATTATTGATGTTGAAAAAGATATTAAAGCCTACGTTATAGAATTTAAAAACGGATGCAAAATAAACGCACTATCATCAAATCCTAAAGGATTCCGTTCTAAAGGCGGAAAAGTCGTACTTGATGAGTTTGCATTCCATAAATCAGCAATGGAGCTTTGGAAAGCTGCTCGACCATGTATAACGTGGGGATATCCGTTAAGGATTCTATCAACACATAACGGACAAAACTGTCTTTATTACAAATTCCTCGACCAAGTTATGAAACACAAATTAAATTGGAGTCATCATAAAGTGCCGATACAACTTGCAGTTGAAGAGGGACTTGTTGATAAAATCTACGGCAGAGAAACCACGCCGGAGGAAAGACAGGAATGGTTGGATGAAGTTTGCCGAGACTGTTTTGATGATTACACATGGTTTCAGGAATATTGCTGTATTGCTATTGACGAAGCCTGTGCATTTTTACCTTACGATTTAATCGCAACTTGTGAAAAAACAGATATATTAAAACCGCTAGAGGATATTCAGGGCGATTTATATGTCGGAATTGATATCGGCAGACGAAAAGACTTAACAGTTATATGGTGCGTGGAACGATTTGAAAACGTGAAATATACACGAATGGTTAAGGTATTGGAAAAAACTCCGTTCCACATTCAATACGAAATAATATCCGAAATATTAAAACATCCAAAACTCAGACGATGCTGTATTGACTCAACCGGCTTGGGTATGCAGTTAGCAGAACAAGCTGTCAGAGATTTCGGACAATACAGAGTTGAGGCAGTTATGTTTACTAACCAATCAAAAGAGGAAATGGCATACAACCTCAGAACAAATTTTGAAGATAAATCTGTCTTTATACCGGCAGAACACGATATAAGAGAAGATTTACACTCAATTCGTAAAGTAACAACAAAGGCAGGGAATATAAGATTTGATGCCGAGACATCGGAAGTAAACGGACACGCTGACCGCTTTTGGGCATTAGCTTTGGCACTTATATCCTGTTCCACTCCATATTCCCCTGTGGATATTACAACAAGAAAAAAATATGAAACTCTAAAAATGACAGAAGCCTTTTAAAGGCTCTTAAAAATATCAGGTGCATAAATTTATACCTGACAGTACCTAAAAATTCAATACAGAGAAATTTAAACAACTTTTAAACAACATTTAAAACAAACTTAATACCCTATTTTTTACAAGGAGGAAAATTTATGTCAAAATCATTCACTTTATCAAACGGAAAAATTGCAAATGTGAGAAACGGAATCGGATACGATTTATTGCAAGCACAACAAAAAGCAAAGACTTCAGAAGAGATTCCTTATGCTCTTATTGCGGAACTAACTGAAATTGACGGACAAAAGTTAGTTTATGAAGACATCTTGGAATTGCCTCTTGAAGATGTCATTACTCTTCAAACTGCAATATCGGGAAAGTTACAAACCGAGAAAGTGCAGACAGTAAAACCAAAGGAGTACATCAAAACAGATGCTCCTGCATCCCCGACAGTCAGTCAATAATTCATCTGTGCAAGGTAACGGGATGGCAATATACGGAAATATGTAATATGTCAATCCCAACCCTAGCATACTGGTGCGGACAAACAATAAAATACACGAATCAACGAACCGAGGAACTTGAGAATCAATGTTAGATAATATGATGAAAATATCATTAACTCTTGTTGCCTTTGACAAAATGTCGAGGGTGATTCGTGATGCCGTAAATAAATCTGAACAACAATTTGATGAATTACAAAAGAAAATCAGAGCAACTTCAGAATCAATAGATAAACTCGGGCAAAATATAGCAAAAGTCGGTGCCGGACTCACAGCAACCGGCATGGGCTTTGCTTATAAACTCGGCATTACGGAAGCCATTCCCGAAGCACTTGCTATGGAACACAGACTTCGTGAATTAGGGAACGTGGGACAATTATCCGCAAAACAATTGGAAGAGATGGATAAAAGGCTTGGCGATATTTCCCGATATACAAACCAATTCAGAAGTGAAATATCTGAAGGTTTGAATGTTCTTGTTGCATCAGGTATTGCTCCCGAAGCCGCACTCGATTATATGAATGTAATCGGTAGAACTGCAACGGCAGCACAAGCAGAAATAGTTGATATTTCAAAGACGGCTTTTGCAGTTACGGATAACCTGAAAGTAAACGTTGCTGATTTGGGTAAAACAATGGACATCTTGGCACAAGCCGGTAAAGAGGGCAGATTTGAATTAAAAGATATGTCTGCTGCGTTCCCATCTTTGACTGCCGGTGCTGCGATGTTAGGAATGAAAGGAATTCCTGCTGTCACTCAATTAGGTGCTGCTTTGCAAGTTGCAATGAAAGGTGCAGGTTCAGCTCCCGAAGCTGCCACAAACTTTGAAAGTTTCTTACAAAGTATTACATCACCGATGGCAGTCAGAAGATTTGAAGAATTATATGGTGTAAATCTTCCGAATTTCTTAAATAGAGTTATTGCGGAGAACAAGGATCCTATTGAGGAAATGGTCGTTTTAATCAACCAACTTACTCATGGTGATGTATTCGCTGTGTCAGAAATCTTCAGGAATAAAACAGACTTAAATTTCCTTAAACCAATGATGCAAAACCTCGATGAATATCGGAGGATTAAAGATGCTGCCTTGAATGCAAACGGAGTAATGGATGAAGACTTTAACCATATGCTTGAAACAACAAACGAGCAATTTAAACTCTTAAAAATCAACATGAAAGAGTTAGTCTTCCCATATATGCACGAACCGATTCAAAAATTGAATGAATGGTTAACCAAAATAAATAAGAATCCGGCATTACAAAAAGGTTTATTCTTCGGTGTAATCGGAACAATAGGACTCGGACTTTTACTGACGGGTGTCGGTACGGCAATAATGATTATAGGAAAGTTTGTCGGTGCATACGGACAGGCTCTTGCAGGAATAAGAACCATTGCACCTAAAATAAAATTTTTGCTTGGTGATTTATTCCAATTTTTAAACCTCCGTTCATTAAATATACGATTCTTAAACGGACAGGGTGGTTATTTTGGAGCATTCCTTTCAGATATAACACGACTGGATAAAGAAATGCGGAAAGCAATTAAATCCGGCTTTTCTGATTTTGTAACCAATTTCAAAAATCTGCCGAAAACAATATCGCAGTCAGTTATAGCATTTAAGGATTGGACTGTTGCAGTTGTCAAAGGAATCCCTGCTGCGACAGTAAGAGGTTTAACGGCAATTAAAAACGGATTTTTAGGACTTCCCGGTATGATTAAAAATGCTCTTGTTGCATTCAGGACATTTTCTTTAACTCTCCTGACTTCTCCTGTTGGTTGGATAGCAGTTGCAATCGGAGCTGCTGCATTACTGATTTATAAATATTGGAAACCAATCACAGCATTTTTTAAAGGTGTATGGCAAGGACTTCGTGAGGGACTTCAACCGCTTATGCCATTATTCAAAAGAATTGCTGATGCGATTTCCCCGATTCTTACCCCTATAAAAGCACTTATTGATTGGATTAAAAAGATTTTAAAACCAGTCGAGGACACAGGCGGTGCTGCCGAGAAGATGGGTGTCAGATTCGGTAAAGCCATTGCCGGTATTATTCTGAAGTTTACGGAATTAATTGCTAAAGTTTTTGAGTTTGGTAAAAAAATAGGCGATATGCTTGCTGACGGAATCTTATCAAAACGTGGAAGAACACAGAACGCAATTGAACAACACGCACAAATTGTCAGAAACCATCTACCGCACTCTCCTGCAAAAACAGGACCATTAAAAGATTTGCATAAAGTAAAAATTATCGAAACTGTTGCATCAACAATGAAACCTCAACCGCTTGTAGATGCAATGAATAAATCTTTAGAAGTAATTGCTAATCCGAATTTTAAGGCAACACCAAGATTTAATATTAATCCGATTCCGCAATTAAGAGTTATTCCGGCAACACAAAATATAATGACCACATCTTCCGTAAAACCAAAACAGACAAAAGAAACGGCAGAAAACAGGCAGCCGAATAAATCTAATTCAACCAAATCAACAGTTATTAATTATAACCCCACAATATACCTCACAGGCAAAGAATCAAAAGAAGAATTTGCACAACTTCTGAAACAACACAAAAACGAGATTTTACGTTTAGTCCGAAATGAAGAAGAACGCAAGGAAAGAGTTAAATACTAATGTTTGCACAGTTAGGAGACATAAAATTTGAACTTATAACTTACTTTAACGGACTTAACGAAACTACCTCATACAACTTTGTCCAACACGACCGCATCGAAAATAAACCTCTTTTGCAGTTCTTGGGCAAGAATCTTCAGGAAGAAGAAATCAGTTTGAATTTTCACAAAACATTCTGTGTACCTGAAGATGAAATTAAAAAATTAAAGACGGCTGCGGATAAAGCATCCCCCTTAAAATTCATCAAAGGAAATGGCGAATATGTCGGCATCTTCGTTGTTGAAGAAATAAAACAAACCACAGAACAGGCAAGTCCTGAAGGTGACTTAGTATCCGTTCAAATGGATGTCAGACTGCGTGAGTATGCAGGACAAGTCAAAGAAGCAACAAACACTCAAAAAGGATTTAAGAAAAAAGCATAATGACTGAATTTTACTCATACATTACAAAAGACAATGACCGATGGGATTTGATTTCAAACCAATTCTATAATACCCCGACACTTTATGAAGAGATTATAAAAGCAAATCCAGATGTGAAAATTCTGCCTGTGCTTCCCTCCGGCATCAAATTAAAAATTCCAATATTGGATGAATCAGAAACCATAAAGTTTGAACTTCCTCCTTGGAAAAAATAAGCAAAAAAAAGCACTCTGAGGTCGAGTGTTAATACCTTAAATGTTTAATGAAATTTATTGCATGCTCATGCTACTCAAGTTTTCCATGACTTGCAACATGTTAAGACAAAAATTTACATAACCCTGAAAGTGAAAAATGTTAGTACCGATTTTTGAATTATTCTACGAAAAAAAGAACATAACAAAAGATGTGTCCCCGTATGTAACAAATATCGAATATACGGATTACGAACATGGACAGTCTGATGAACTTCAGATTACATTTGAAGATTCAGAGAAACTTTGGCAGGGTTCTTGGCTTCCTACAAAGGGCGATTCGCTTCGTGCGTATATCGGTTATGAGGCAGAAAAACTTTTAAATTGCGGAACATTTGAAATTGATGAGTTGGAATATTCTGCACCTCCTGATGAGATTATTGTAAAAGGACTTGCGACAGGAATTAAAAAACCGCTTCGTCAAAAGAATTCTGCCGGATATGAAAATAAAACTCTTAAACAAATTGCAAAGGAAATCGCTGACAGACAGGGATTAACTTTAGTTGGCAACATTGAAGATGTAAAAGTAGATAGAATCACACAAGATAAAGAACGTGATTTAACATTCCTGACTAAACTTGCCGAACAATACGGATATATCTTCAAAGTCGCAGAGGGTAACTTGGTATTTTATAATGTCCGGGAACTCAAAACTGCAAAATCCTCACAAATCTTTTATAAATCAGATTTAATAAGCATCAGCTTTAGAGAAAAAACCAGTCAAAAATATAAAGCGGTGCAAGTAAAATATTTTGATCCGAAGAAAAAGAAAACCTTAACGGCTTCTGCTAAAAACGAATCTGTTGTTAAAGGTGACACGCTAAAAATCACAACAAGATGCACGAGTAAAAAACAAGCACTTGTTCAGGCTAAAGCTGCACTTGGTCGGTCTGACACAAAAATCGAGGGTTCGCTTGAATTTGTCGGTAATCCTTATTTAATTGCAGGATTAAATATTGAGATAAAAGGTGTCGGACATTTTTCAGGCAGATATCACATAACCGAAGCTCGTCACGTTTTCGACAGGATTTCAGGATACAAAACTTATTGCGAGGTGGAATCGTGTTAAGATTTGGAGTCGTTTCACAAATAGATGCAATAAACGTTTTGGCAAGAGTGAACTTTGGCGATGATGATTCAACTTCGTTTTGGCTTCCTGTTCTTCAGACAAAAACACTCAAAGATAAATTTTATGTAATGCCGGATGTGGGCGAACAAGTTGCTTGTCTTATGGATGAAAATTCAGAAGATGGTGTAATTCTCGGAGCAATTTATTCTGCGGAAGATAAACCGATTCTTCAATCCGAAAAGGAAATGGGAATCAACCTCGACTGCGAAGCCTCTATTCACGCAAATAAAGAAGAGAAAACACTTACAGTTGTTTTTCAAAAAATGAAATTAATCGGTGACATTGAACACGATGGAAACCTGAAAAATACAAAAGGAATAAAATCCGATGCCGACATTACTGATAAAAAGTCCTCAATGCAAGATATGAGAAACACATATAACGGACACACTCATACAGGTAATAAAGGAAGTCCAACCTCATCCCCACATCAAAGTATGTAAGGAAATAATAAAACGAAAGATATATTTACCCCAATGACAAATTTAAATGAAATAACATACGTTGATTGGCAAGTAAAACTCAACACCATCGGTGATGTGGCAGAGGGTGTTGATGATATCAATCAATGCATCGCAATAATTCTTCTGACTCGTAAAGGTTCGGATCCGCAAAGACCGACCTTTGGTTCAGAACTATACAAATATGTTGATTACCCTGTCAACGAAGCAATTCCAAATATTATTCGTGAGACAACCGATGCCATAAATCTTTGGGAAACACGAATCAAAGTTAATTCTGTATACGCAGTAATTGACAGCACGAACATAACAATAAAAGTTGAATGGACTCTTAAGGATTCCAATGTATCAGCAACCGCAGAGGTAACATTATGACAAATTTACCCGAACCGAATTTTATAGAACGAGATCCTGACACGATAATGAAAGCGTGGACAGAGCTTTACGAAGCAAAATCAGGCAAAGTTTTGCAACCGGCACAGATTGAAAAATTAATGATTGATGTCGGAGCTTACAGAGAAACTGTGCTTCGTATGGATATTCAGGAAACGGCAAAAAAGAATCTGTTAAGTTATGCTCCGCTTGATGTTTTAAGGCATATAGGCGAGCCGATGGGTGTTGAACAGCTGATGGCTGACAATGCCGTTACAACACTAAAATTCTCTGTTGATGAGGCATTGGATTTTGATTTTACAATCCCGATGGGAACTGAAGTTGAAACAAAAGACGGACTCTATATTTTCCAAACTACCGCAGATGTTGTTTTGCTTTCGGGAATGACAGAGATTACAGTCGCAGCCGTTTGCCAAACTTCAGGAGCCGGAGCTAATAATTATGTTCTCGGTGCAATAAATAATTTAATATCTCCACTCAGTTATATTTCAAGAGTTGAGAATATAACTGTTTCAGGTGGCGGTGCAGATGATGAACAGGCTGATAGTTTAAGAGAAAGAATCAGACAAGCTCCCGAAAAATTTTCAAATGCCGGAAGTGTCGGTGCTTATGAGTATCACACTTTATCGGCACATCAATCTATAACGGATGTTGCAGTTATAAGTCCGTCTCCCGGTGTCGTTAATATTTACCCTTTAACTAATGAGGGGAATCCTACGGAAGAAGTCATAAATATTGTTCAGAATTATTTAAGTGACGATATGATTCGACCTCTTACGGATTATGTTCAGGTCATATCGCCTGAAAACATACAATTTAATATTGATGCAACAATTTGGCTTTACAAAGATGCCGATGTAACTTCAGTTAATACAACTATTGTGGCAAGAATGAAAGAATACAAATTGACTCTTTCTGAAAAGTTAGGAAAAGATGTCGTTCAAACTCAGATTATTGCCATATTAAACAGCATTTGTGGTGTGTATAAAGTCAGGTTAAACGCACCACAGGATATAATCGTTCAGACACATCAATGGGCGGAACTAAAGAATTACAACATATCAATCGGAGGTTTCGCTGATGAATAGTCTTGCACAAATTAATGATACGAATTTAAAAATATTTGATGAAATCTGTGCTGAAAGGATTTCGGCAATAAATCTTGATGTTTTAAATCTTGCAAATATCGACACTCTGCCATCAGATGCTCTGCCGCACTTGGCTGAACAATATCACATAACAGGGGAAGAGGGTTGGATATTTTGTAAGAATGAACAGGAAAAACGTGCATTATTAAAAAAAGCAATAAAACTGCATAAATACAAAGGCACAAAGTTTGCGATAATAAGTGCTTTGAGTGCGTTGAATCTAAACTGCGACTTGGAGGAATGGTTTGAATACAATGGCGAGCCGTTTATGTTCCGAGTTTTTGTTGAGGTTCAGGAGGTTTTTGATTCTGACTTGGAGCAGCAGATTGTAAATATTATCAATGCACATAAAAATGTCCGTTCGTGGCTAGAAAAACTCACGATTGAATTATTCCGCACCTCTTATTACGGAATAGCCTCATGGATTTCAACAAGCGAGGAGGTGACCGTATGACAGCATCTGAAGAACAAATCTTTTATTCAGTTGTAACAGATATCGGAATTGAAAAGATAAACGAAGCCTTGCAAACAGGCAAAAAAATAGATTTAAAATATATTGCTATCGGTGACGGCAATGGCGATTATTACGAGCCGACAGTAACTCAAACCGAACTTGTGAACGAAACATTTAGAGCAGAGATTTCCTCTGTAGATGAATTAACAGCACGAGCAAGAATTCCGTTTGATGTCGGAGGTTTTTATATCCGAGAAGCAGGAATTTTTGATTCCGAGGATAATTTAATTCTTGTTTCAAAACAGCCTGAGACTTATAAACCGAGAGAAGAGCAAGCCGGATTTAAAGATATATGGATGAAAATTCAATTAACGGGAATAAATCCGAATGCACTTATTTTAAAAATAGATCCCAACATTCAATTATGTACACTTGAACAATTATTAGAATCAATACGAAGCCACAAGCATCCCGACTTGATGGCAATAAGAATATACGACACCAACAACACAGGCATAGTGGACACTTGCGAAGTCGTTGATGGTGGCAGATTCACAGATGAAGATGTCGAGTTGGATTTACCTGACGGAACACCTCAAAGAGTAATGAGTGCCACTATTTATGACAAAAACAACAATGGAATTGTTGATAATGCAGAGAACATAGATGCCGGTGACTTTTAGTAATACCCCAATTAAAGAAAGGAAACATTTATGGGAAAAATTCAAATCAAACGTGGTTTGTCTACAAACCTACCAGCACATCCCGACTTGGGTGAAGTTCTTTACACCACCGATACAAAGAGATTTTATATCGGTAATGGTGCAGAAGCTGCTCCTACCGAGTTCGCCAATTTTGCTGAATTATTAACAGCACTTAACGGAAAGGCATCCGCTGACCACACTCACTCAGCATCAGATTTTACAAACTTTAACGATTCTGTTGATGCAAGAATAACTGCACAAACAGGAACGACTGCCGGCAAAATTGTTGCTTTGGATGAAAACGGCAAAATTCCGTCAACATTGATTCCATCAACTTTCAAAGAAGCAGAAGTTTGTGCCGACATTGATGAAAGAGATACTTTGACACCATTTGCAGGATTACACGCATTTGTTATTGATGCATCAGATGATGCAACAGTAACTTCAGGTGGTGCTGAATATTTATACAATGGCACTCAATGGATAAAAATATCCGAACTTGAGGGTTTGGATGTTTCTGTAACTTGGGAAAACATTGGAAATAAACCAACATTAGTAACAACACTTCTTGGTTTATCTGATACACCAAATACTTATGCAAATAATGCAGGAAAACTTCTTTGCGTAAACGCAGCAGGAACTGGTGTTGAATATACTGATCCATTTAGTGGCAATATTGATGGAGGTACGTTCTAAGATGTCCGCTACAAACATTAAGTTTAAGCGAGGGAATAAAGCAGACTTACCAAAGTCTGCTCCCTCCGGGACACCTTTATGGTGTGAAGATTCCCACGAATTATATATGGGAACAGGAAATGGTGTTACAAAGGCATCAAAAAGTGATGTCGTTGATGACACAGAAAACGAATTAAGCCTGATGGGTGTCTCTGACAATGATTTAGCGACACTCAAAAGCGACTCTGCGATTACTATGCAGGGTGGCATTTTAAAGGCATTACAATTTATCGGAAATTTAATCGGAAACGCAACTAATGATGGCGATGGTAACAATATTGTTGATACTTATGCTCGCAAAAGTGCAGTTCAATCAATAACTGATTCTATTCCGAATTATCAATTAAAATCGGAAAAAGGACAAGCAAACGGATATGCTCCTTTAAATGCAAATTCAATAGTTTCCTATGATTATCTTCCTGATGACATTGCAAACAAATCACTTTCAAACCTGAATACAACAGGCGAAGATAAGTTAAATACATCAAAAATGTATATGACGGGTGATGCCTCATCGGATCCTACAGGCTACGCACAATTACTTGCCATAAAAAATGATGTTCTTGCAAAATCAATAATTGATGCAGCAATAAACAATGATTATTCAATTATGGGTACTCCAAGTATCAATCAAGATATTGTTTCATTTACAGGCAATATGGATTGTATTGTAACAAACTTTTATTTGCCGGCTACAGTTACAAAATACAAAGTAATAATAAAATTTGTGGCAACTGCTGCGATGAAAGAACGTTCTAATTCTATAACAGGCAATTATTCGGGTTATAACGGAATGCGTTTACAATCACAGCCGAACGGATGTTTTATGGCTTACCACAACACCGAGAATAAAACAAATCCAAACGCAATGGTTACTACATATCTTCAAACACCAGTCTTAGAATATTCTGCCGGTGATATTGTAACCTTAGAAACAGGATATAATTCGGAAAAAGGTTTTTACATAATTGCTTCTGCGAATGGTGAATCAGTCGAACAAAACTCTAATGCAGAGGGCTTTTGGTATAAAGATACAAATGTACCTTTAATAATTGGCAGAAGTGTTGGTAATTATTCAGATGATTATTATTTCAGCGGAAGTATTGATTTAAGCGAATTCAGATGTTATGTCGAAGACAGTTTAGTTTACGTTCCAAGCCTTCATATTCCTTGTATATCGCACAAAAATGGTGTAAAAATTGCTGATGTTCAATACGCAAGTAAAGTTGCTTTATTTAAGGAATATAAAGGTTATTCCCCATATTTTACCATTGATGAAGTTCATCATACATTTACTCTTCCAATGGGCGAAATATACGGAATGATTGATAAAAAAGCGAATATTGAACTTATTCCGATTAAACCACTCGGTCAGACCATATCTTCTGCGTTCCCGATTGAAGATAAAAATTTAGCACTTTGTGACGGCTCAATAATCACAGCAACAAAGAATTTTGCCGATTTTGTAGACAAAATGAAATATTATTATAACTTGCATAATGAAACACTTACTTGTTATACGGCACAGGATTTCTTAGGCGAGGAAGCTCGAATCTACATAAAAGGTTCACTTTATTCAGGTACTAAATTTTATAAAGCCGATGGAACTGAATATACAGGAAGTGAATGGAAATTAAAAAGTGGCACATACAACTATGAAATATATCATAATGATGATTTTGGAACTGAAACAAAAGCAACATATAGTCCCGATAAAAATGTAATTGTGCATAATTTACCCGAATTTATGGTTACAGAATCACAATGGCAGTCTTTGAACACAGCCAACGGGGAGTGCGGAAAGTTTGTTTATAACGAAAACAATAATACTGTCCGAATTCCGAATGTGAAAATATTTCGTGATAACTACAGCTTGGGCGAATACAAATACGTTGTTGTATCTCAATTATTATAGGAGGATTTATGACATCACTCTCAAAAATCTGCCTCCATTGGACAGGCGGAAACAATTACCCTTGTAACAAAGACTTGGATTCATATCATTTTTGCGTTGATAAAGACGGCAAAATTTATGCAGGAAGTTATGCTCCTGAAGATAATATAAATTGCCAAGACGGAATTTATGCTCGTCATTGCGGTGGCGGTAACACAGGATGCATTGGTATATCTGCTTGCGGAATGAAAGGATTTACCGAAAAGAAAAAAGAATCGGTTTGTCCGCTTACACAACCGCAAATAGAATCGATGTGTTGTTTATCTGCTTATTTATCGAATAAATACGGCATTTTGATTAATGAAAAACAAGTTTTCACTCATTACGAATTTGACCGAAAAAGGCAAAAACCTGAAGGCAAAGTCGATATTATATATCTCTCATTTTTACCAAACTTACAAGTTGAACGTATTGGCGGATACTTACGCAATAAAATTGCGTGGTATAAGCAAAAAATTCAACAAGGCAAATATATTTTAAAAAAGAAAGGAAATTATTATGAATTTATTTTTGCTAATTAGTAATTGGAAAAACAGCGTTATATGGTTATTAATTCAACCATTCGTTTTAAAATTACTCCAAAAGAGAGTGCCGACCTCAATTACAAGATTATATGAGAACTTGGCAAAATACACTCAACCGGCAATTGACAGTTTATACAAATTAAAACAAAAAATAAAACTTACTCCGAATGAACTTGATGATTATTGCTTCGAGCAAGGTGTAACAGCGATTGAAACATTCGCACAATATTTATTAGACGAAACCAAAAGACTCAGGAATATATAGGAGGAGAAATGTATTGGCGTGATATTTTAAATGTGCAAAATGTGGAAAAAGGCTTCTTCCCATCGTCAAATAAATACGGAATACCTGATATTAAAGCGGATAAATTAGAAGTAAAAAACCTGATTCCGTATAGAGTTGATAAAAACCGAAACGGAACGGCACACTTCTTTTTAGATGACTATCGTTTTGAAAGATGTTGGAAGAATGCTGACTCTCAAATTGAAGAATTAAAAAAATATGACGGAGCATTATCTCCTGATTTTTCAATGTACACCAACTATCCACAGGCTTTTCAACTTTGGCAAGTTTATAGGAACAGATGGTGTGCTGCGTATTGGCAACTTCATGGAATCAAAGTCATTCCGACAGTTAGTTGGTCGACTGAAGAAAGTTTCAAATATTGCTTTTTAGGAATTCCAAAAGGTGCAACTGTTGCAGTTGGAACTGTTGGTGTATTGAATCATAAAGAATCTCAAATCCTCTTTATGCGTGGTTTTGAAGAAATGTTACAACAACTTGAACCAAGTGAGATTTTGATTTATGGAAACAAGTTGGCTGACTTGAACGGATATAAAAATATTCGGTGGTTTGAGCCGTACATGAACAAATTTATCAAGAAAGGAGTCTAACATGGGCGGTCGAGGTTCAGGCGGAGGTAAGTCCGGCGGAGGCGGTGGTGCAAGTAATCAATCGCCAAAGCCGTTCAAATTACCAAAAGGAACACCATATTTAAAAAACTTGAATGATTCAAAAGAGGTTGAAGCTTTACGGAAGAAAACCCTAAATGAAGTTAACTCTCTAATGAAAAAAACAAATTTTTATGGTGATAAAACAATGCAAAAATTGAAGAATGATTTGGCTTTGGCATCACATTTTGATGGCGAAAATGTTTTAGCATTGGCAGATATTTTCTATAATTACAAACCTAAATTTTTAAAACAAATTAAATGGTTTGAAGGAGGTGCTTAATGGGTGGTCGTGGTTCAGGCGGAAGTCGTGGTGGTGGCGGAGGCGGTGGTGCTGCTCGTCTTCACGATGAAACAACAGAAAATCTAATTAACAGATTGGAAAATAATCTCGATTATATTAATCAAAAACTAAAGGATAATCCAACACCTAAAAAAGAACAAAGGTTAAAGGATGATGCAGCCGAGATAAAATACCAAATTGAATATTACAAAAAATCAGACAAAATAAAATACATCAATGAACATGGCGGTTCAGACATTGACATTACTGATAGTTATTCAAGTAAAGAAATCGACAAAATGTACAGACAAGTACGCAATGGTAAAAAGATGAAAAAAGTCGGCTACGAATGGGTAGTTGACCATAATAGTTAATGAAAGGAGTCCAACATGGGCGGTCGTGGTTCAGGCGGAAGTCGTGGTGGTGGAGGCGGTGGTACTGCTAAAAAAATTCCCACCGGCGAAGGCATTACTGACAAACAAGAATTAATAAATTTATATAACAGTATCTCAGGTAATTCTAATTTATCAATTGAACAGCGTGTTCAAGCAATGCACGATATAAACGAAAGAATAAAAGAATTAGATGCAAAAAAAGCTGAAGATACGAAACAAAAAAGGCTTGATGCTCTTGCAAAAGCACGTGCAAAACGAGCAGAAAATCTTAAAAAAGGTATAAAACCTGAAAAGAAAAAAGAAAAAGATCCAAAAAGAACAAAACCTAAAATGTCTATGGATAGCACAGTTTCTGACCTTAAATATGGTTTAAGACGTGATGTTGTTACAGACGGATATATTTCAAACAGCGATTTTAGAGTTGAAGATTATGGCGATTCAATAAGTGTTCAGGTCAGATATTTAGGCAAATGGAAAAATCCATCTCATGCACGTTATGAGGAAGATTACGATTGGCAAGAATTACACTCATCAAGCCGAAAACAAATAGATAAAGTTGTAAAGAAAATGTCAAAGCAGTCCGGCAGAAAAATTACTTGGAGTTCAAGTGAAAAAAATTGGATTGATTTTGATATACCTAAAATGAAAGGAGATTAAACATGGGCGGTCGTGGTTCAGGCGGAGGTAAATCCGGCGGAGGAGCAAGCAAATCTGCTCCTATATCAAAAGAAACCGAAAACAAAATTAATTCATTAATGAATCAATCATATAAATATGATGACGAAGCTTATGAATATAATCAACGTGCAAAAGGTAATATGGCTATGGCGATTGATTATCGTAAAAAAGGCAAAGAAAAATCTGCTCAAAAATATGAGGATTATGCTGCCGAAGATTTAAAGAAAGCAAGAAAAGCAGAAGCGAAATCAAAAGCATTAGTAAAAGAAGCAAATAAACTTGCACCAAGAGAAGTCGTAAATATTCCACGTTCCTACTCATATCAAGGCGAGCAGGGATATAGGACAGTTTACAAAAGTCCTCAAGCTGCCAAAGAACAATGGAGGCAACGTGCTAAAAATACAATTAGTACGGCATTAAAAGACCAACCAACAATAGTTGAATCCCCAAAAGGTGGTTATAGTGTTGTTCCTCATAAAATTGCAACAATTAATAAATTAAAAATAATTAGTCCGTACAGAATCTCTGACGATGATTAATTGTGTCTGAATGATACAAAATAGCAGAAAAGACTTTATTTTGTTTCACTTCCATTCGATGAATGTGACTGTAACAAAGTAAAGGAGGTCATTATGACAGAAAAAATCACATTAGCAGAAGCTGTTAAATCAAAAGACAACTTCACAAAATTTATTGAACAAAACGAAGAGGAATGTATTAAGCAAGCACTTAAAGGCTTGGAATATCGTCCTGTTCAAATCACAATACCACAGATGACACCAAGTGCTGACGGATTATGCAGCGGACTTGGTGCATTCAAAGACGGACAAAAGTGCTATGTGTTTTGGTTTATTAACAATGAAAAAGAAGAGATGTTGGAACTTGCAGAAAATTTAAACACAAGATTCTCAAAAATCTGCGGAATTTTTATTTTTAAACCTTGTTTAAACGAGGGTAAAACAGAGTTTAAATGCCTTTTAAAGCCTGAAGTTAATAAACGACAGCCGGTAAACACAAGAACTAAAGCAAAACTTCTACAATTTAAATTGTGGGAATTATACAGAGATATTTGTGATGGAAGCGAATATCCTGATATGCAAGTAGCAGAAGCAAAATATCAACATTTTCAATATGTAAATATTCACATAAGCGGAATTCAGTTGATTCAAACAATAAATACGCAGAACGGATATGTTGCATCAGAATTAAGTATGCGTAGCCGAGAAAAATTCTTAAAATTAAAAGAACACAAAGAAGAAATAGAAAAAGAAGTCGGGGAACTGATTTGGGATGATAATGAAAAGAATCAAACTGTAAAAATAAGAAAAGTATATCCGATTGATGTTTATGATTCTAAAAATCACAAAAAGGCTATTACAAAGCTGATTGAAATCGGTGCGGAACTCAAAGCAGTTGCTCATAAATACCTATAAGACAGTTGGCTAATAGACAGGCAGATATAAAAAAAGATAGGATAAAAAAATGAAGATAATTGTTAGGAATAGACGAAATTATAATGAAAAATATGAATTAACTCTTGATGAATTTAAAGAAAAATTCAGAAACGAACTTACAACAGCAATTAATTCATACACGCATCAGCAGGAACAAAAGGATATGCTAAAGCCTCCGTTTATGCACACAAATCCTGATTATAAGCAAGACTTTTATCAGGATTTAAGGTGGAACTTCAACAATTACGCACCAACAAATTATTACATAGAAAAACAAATATAATAGCGATAAAGGGGTTGAGATTTTCTCAATCCCTTATTTTTACATTGTGTCCGAATGATACAAAACTATCCAAAAACAGTTGAAATATGCTGCCACACAATCGATTAATGTGTATGTAAACGAAAGGAGCTAAAAATGGGCATTATGACAAACGAAAAAGAAGAAAGAAATTATCAAGCATTTATGAACGAACTTGAAAAAATATCAAAAAAATACGGAATCGGAATATCAGGATGCGGTGTATTTGATTATTGGGATGAAGATGGATTCAAAGAAATCAAATACAGAAAAGATTCCTCAAGCGGTGATTTAAGAATTGAAAAATTGATATTTTCAGATGGCACTTCATTAGACGATTAAGAGGCAGACAATGATTGAATTAAACGGAATATATAAACTAAAACATATTATCGGTCCTGTGCATAATGATACAAGTGATTTTAAAGTTATCGGATTCAGCGAAGATAAAAAAGTTGTTGGATGCATAAAATTAAATGGCGAGGATGCCGGTGAGAGTTTTGTTTTTGAAACAAAATGTTTAATCGATCCTGAAAAGCCTGACGATATTTACTATGGCGAAATAATAAGAAAGAAAGGATAAAACAATGACAAAAACAGTATTAGGAAGTGAAAACACACAATACGGATTTTATGGAACTATTTACAGTTACAATTCAGAAAAAGAAACAGAACGCAAGTGGGCAGAAGCATTTGAATTACTACTTAATTTATCAGGTCTGACTCCTGCTGAAATTAGAACTTATCTTGATAGCAGAAGTGGGAGAAAATTAGCAGACTGCTGCAACGACTCAAATGATGATGTAAAAGCAGTAATAATAAGAGAATATTTTAAATGGGTTGATGATGATTTATTTGAATGCCGAGTTAAAGACCTTCAAAATATAAGCAGAATGTTATTCGGAACTGTAATGCACGATGATATTACAAATCAAGATGTAGTAATATTATGCGAGGGAACTAAAAAATATAGAAAAGAAAAATATTTCAAAGTTATTGATAAAAACGAAAACATATACATAACAAGAATGGATTTTTTAACACCAAATGAATAAAAAAAGCTCCAAAGTGTTTTCTTTGGAGCAGAAAAATGCATATCTGGATTCAACCTTTAGTAGTGTCGGATATATCAATATCTAATATCTTTGCAACTTGTCTTTGGCTTAATTCTGTATCAAGAGCAAGTTTATTCATACAATAACGAGTGCCATCATAGTTATTTAGGATATATTCTTTTCTTGCTTCCTTAAATGGGTATTTCGGAATTGTTAAAGTTAACCCTCTGAGTGCTAATATTATCCTTAACGATTCTTCTAAACCGACCTCGTCAATAATTGTTCTAATGTCATCACATTCGGACTTCTCCTTAATGTAGTCTTTCCATGGGGTACGCATATTTTTTTCCTCTTCTTTTAGTTGGTCATCATCAGTTAGAGCTTTACTCTAAGACGGGAAGCTTGCACAGATAGCCTCCCGTTTCGACCTTTTACTCGTCATTCGCACAAGCTTTTTCCAATTCAAGCTCGTCTTCAAGTTTCGTTTTTACTTTAAAAAGTCCATCAAGAGTTGCTTCTTTTGGTCTTACTTCTGCTATTAATTCTGACATTTGATGTAAATTATCCAAGATAAGATGTATTGGTTTAAGTTCTTTGCTATGTGCTTTTATTGCACAGTCAGCAATTTTAATTTTTAAATCTTCAACCTCAAACTGACATTCTTGAATTTGTCTTTGTAATAGGTCTACTGCATAATTGCCCATTTTCTCCTCCTTTCTTTTATGTGGTCTCATCAGTTAGAGCCTTACTCTAAGACAGTCGGCTTGGATCAGAACCGACTGTTTCGACCTTTTTACGGACAGGACGATTAAGTGGGGATTTGTATATTTTGACATTCTTTTTCTAACTTTTTCATCAACTTTAGCTTCTCTTCTATTTTCTGAACATTTGCACTTTTTTCGTATGAATCAACACTATATTTTTCTTTATGGTATGCTCTTGAAAAAGCAATATCAGCATCCATCAATTCAGCTTCTAATTGTTCTCTTTGCTTTGTTATAGTGTCCATCATCGCAGAACTTGAATTTGTAATAGGTTCTTTTGTTATTCCACTAAAAAATGCATTTGCCATCATAGGCATTGAGCCGTTCATTGTTTCTTTTGTTTCTTCATTTGTCATTGTCATAATAACTCTCCTTTCCAAATTAATTAGTATTTACATTTGTGCGGCCACACTTTTATTTTTGTAATTTTCTTTTATTTTTCTTATTGCGTGAATAACAGAATTTGCTTTTGTTTTGGTAAGAAATTTAACATCGCTGATTTTAAAATGTGTATCTAAAAATATCCATAATTTTTCTTGCGATGTTTTATCATCAAGATTACTATCTTCACGCCATAAACCCATAATTAATCGAATCTGACTTGGGGTTGCCATATCTTCTCTATTTGCACAGTCTTCAAATTTAAGAGGCATTTTTTTCCATAAATCAAGAGCAACAGCATCGTCTTCTAAGGTTTTTAATAATTTATCCGCTTGTTGCCAAGTTAAATCTTTTGAACTTGAAACGCCATAGCTTGAAAGCATTTCTCTATAAGTACTTTCATCAATGCATAATCTGCTTTTTAGCATATGAATTCTTTTAATTTGTGATTTCGTAGCCATAATATGTTTGTATGTCCTCACGTTCCAAGTTTCTTCCATGTCTAATTCCAAGCTGCACTCCCAAGATAAAAATGGATAAGCAGATAATAATAATGTGTAACCATTGCGAGTCGGAATTAAGGAGACCTACCAGCGTATAATTTTTCATACTAAACTTACTCCTTATCCATTAGCATCTTAGAAGTTTCCTTAACGATAGATTCATCGACCTCTTCTCTATCATTAATTTGAGCAACAACAATGCTGTTGCAAATCAAATGTTCTAATCGTCTTGTGTTACCTTTACAGCAACCATAGAATGTTTTTGCAAGGTCAGTACTTAACCCGGATTTTGCAACAATGGTTATAACGTCATTCATTGCAAGATTTCCCAAGTGTTTTTTATACATAACTCTTGAATAAAGTTGGTCGTACTGATTCTGTCTGCCTCTGAGGTTTTGCAATAAAACTTCACGACCGATTAGAAGTAAACCCACACCTGTTTTATCGTGAATTCTGCGAGTCATTTCCAAAGCTTCTCTGCGAAGATTTTCAGCTTCGTCAATAATAATTAATCTGCCGGAATTCTGTAATTTTTCAACAACTTCTTCCATAAGATTATAAACGCAGCCTTTACAAGATAAACCGAGTGCTTTGTGCAATTCTAAAAGTAATGAACGAGCTGTGTAACTGTAATCACTCTCAATTAAAATTGCATCAATATATTTTTTTACATATTCTTTTGCTGCGACAGTTTTGCCAAGTCCGGCACTACCAACACATACACCAATTCTGCCACGTGTATGACATAAAGCAGCAACTTCTTTTATATACATCATTGTTGATATATCTACAATTGGCAATTTTAAAGCCGTACTACGAAGTTTTTCTCTTCTTAAAAAATTACTTACTCTGTCTGTAATTTTCTCATTATCGCCATTGTATGTTTTACTCATCCATTGACTCAATGCTGTTTTAGAGATGTCTATTTCATTCGCAACATAAGTTGATGTAACATCATTTTCTTTCATGAATGTTCTAAGTTCTGCTATTAATTTATCCATTTGCGACTACTCCTTTTTCTTGTTCTTCGGCAACAAATTTTTTATCGGTGTTGTATAAGAAAATTGTTTTATTTTCTTTTTCTTGTTCGGCAATAGCCACAAAACCTGATAAATCTTGCATGCCGTATTCATCCATCTCTTTCTTCTTTTTAATCGCATCTTCCATTTTGGTATTTGCAAATTTTGTAATACGAGGTTCAGCATCTTTTATTGCTTGAGAGTATGCTGCTATGTAATTTTCACATTGTTCAGCAATATCAATTGTTCTATTCTGAACAATATATGATTTGGCAATTTTAATATTTCGTTTTTTATTAGCCAAGGCTGTCTTAAATTCCTCTTTTGAAACTTGATTTGCGTATAATGCAGCAACAGCATCTACTGCGGTACAAAAACCGACAAATTCTTCATTTTCAGAATTGAATGCCCAAGCTTCTTTATAATTTTCTGGATCACGTCTCAAATAAACTTTTAGTCCGTATTTTGGAATCATCCAATCCGACCAATATGTAATACCAAGTTGTCTGTCTTGGATTCCGTTTCTGCCAATAGTAAAGTTGCGTGAAGTACGCATACAGAACAGTTTCAATGCATCATGCGGAATATAAATTTTTTCTTTAAATTCTTCGTTGAATAATTGGTCAGGACATAAACCATTTAAGGTCTTGCCTTGTGATGGTTTTTTATTTAAAACTTCAGGAATAAATCGGTCAAATACTTTTTTAAAATCAGCAAAAAGCATTATTTTACCTTGTTTAATTTCTTTGGCGAGGACTTTAGGTCTTTCAACAATATTTCCACCACGATATCCTTCACAATGTTTAGATATTAATTCTTTAATTTTTAAAAAATCTCGTTCAATAGGTTTTGTCTGTGCATTATAAGGTAATGCAAAATGAACATTTACATTTAACTCATCTAACATAGATGTTGTTTTTATTTTATTTGCTTCTATTCTGATGGTATGCCTGCCTCCGGCAAAATCTTTGCATCGGTAGTCTTTACCATTATCAATAATTACATCTTTTGGTAATCCAAATTTTTCAACAGCATAAAAAAAAGTTTGAAAAATGTGGTCAGAATTAGGACTGCCTGTTTGCAAGAACCAACCAAGCCACTTCCCGGATTTATAATCTCGCCAAGCAGTTACCCAAGGAAATACAACTTTGTTGTTTTCATCTAAACAAGCAACGTCTATTTGTGCGTGG
>JAEEXX010000142.1 GCA_016287985.1 Candidatus Gastranaerophilales bacterium | reverse complement strand
ATATTATTAAAGAATATAACGCAAAAGGAATAAAACCATTTATAGTTTCTGAAGTTAAATGCTCACAGGTATTGTATGATACAATAGATTCTTTAGGCGGAATTGCGGTAATGTGTAAAACCGGACATGGTTATATAAAATCTAAAATGAAAGAAGTCGGAGCCGTTTTAGCAGGAGAAATGAGCGGACATATATTTTTTAAAGACCGCTATTATGGTTTTGACGATGCTATTTATGCGGGCTGCAGGATTATTGAAACATTGGCCGAGAAAAAACGTTATAATAAAGGTTTCAAAATTTCAGACTTATTGGAACCCTTTAATAAGGTTTATTCTTCTCCCGAAGTCAGATTATCATGCCCTAATTCATTGAAAAAATCTACGTTAGAAAAGTTTGAAAACGAGATTTCTAAAGACCCATATTTCTTTCAAACAAAAATAAAAGAAATAATAACTATTGATGGTATGCGTATCGTATTTGAAGAAGGCGGCTTCGCACTAATCAGACAAAGCAACACTGAGCCCGTATTCACATTGAGGTTCGAAGCTAAAAATAAAGAGACTGCCCAACACTTTGAAGATTTAATGGTTAATAAGTTAATGGAAATAATAAAAGAATCTGCTACAACTACAATATAAATTCTTCTTATAATAATTTAACATTTTATTGCCAGGTAATTATTTTGCTGTCAGAATAATTATCTAAGGAGTTTTTCATGCCAACTGTATATTCAACTAAAAGCCAGAATAATAAAGAATTATCAGAATTAATGCCACAAAGTATAGATGCGGAAGAAGCTATATTGGGCGCAATTCTTGTAAGTCCTTCTTGCATGAACAGAGTCGTAGAACATCTTAAACCAGAGTCGTTTTACAAACCGGCTCACAGATATGTATACGAGGCAATGCTGAATCTTTATAACAGCGAGGCTAAATTTGATATAGTATCAGTTTCGGATGCACTCAATATTACACAAAAACTAGAATTAGTTGGCGGACGTGCATTTATTAACGATTTAAGCTATAAAACAGTTACTACAACAAATGTGGAATATTATGCAAAAATAGTTCAGGAAAAAGCAATAAAGCGTTCTCTTATTAATGCCGGTTCAGAAATTATTAATTCCGGCTACGATTTAAATCCGATTGAAGAATCTCTTGACAATGCAGAAAAATTGATATTTGAAATAGCATCACAAAAAGCTTCATCTGCTTTGTTACCAATTAAAGATTTGGTATATGATTCATATGCTAAATTAGAAGACAGGGCAAAAAACAAAGGACAACTCACGGGGGTAGCATCCGGTTTTTACGACTTAGATAATATATACACAAACGGATTCCAAAAATCGGATTTGATCATAATAGCCGCACGTCCTGCAATGGGCAAGACTTCTTTTGCACTAAATATTGCACAAAATGTTGCATTGAGAGAAAATGGCGCAGTCGCAATATTTTCATTAGAAATGTCTCGAGATCAATTAACACAAAGATTACTTGGAGCTGAAGCAGAAGTCGATGCCGGAAGAATTAAAACAGGTGATTTAAACTCAAAGGATTGGGAAAAACTTGCGGTTGCAATGGATAAGTTTTCACAATCAAAAATTTATATTGATGATACTGCCGGCTGTACAATAACAGATTTGAGGGCAAAGTGCAGACGACTGGCAATGACAGAAAAAAATCGTGCATTAATTGTTATTGATTATCTTCAATTAATTGAAGGAACTGGAAGAGAAGACAGAATGCAGCAAATTTCAAGCATTTCCAGGGGATTAAAAATTCTGGCAAAAGAATTAAATGTTCCTATTATTGCACTTTCTCAGTTATCTCGTGCTGTAGAAGGACGTAATGACAAAAGACCTCTATTGTCTGATTTAAGAGAATCCGGTTCAATTGAACAAGATGCTGATATTGTAATGTTTATATATAGAGAAGATTACTATAAAACATCCGGTGATGAAGAGGAAATGAATCAAAAAGCTCTAAGTAAAGGTGAATCAGAAATAATTGTTGCAAAAAACAGAAACGGTCCGGTCGGAAGTGTGAAATTATTGTTCCAAAACAATATTACGAAATTTAAAAATCCTGTTAAAACGGATGTTTTTTAATGAATATAGCGGGTGATTATAAAACAAAAAATTACCCGCTATTCTTATTGCAAAAAAAATATAATTGTGATAAAATTTTTCACGAAAGGGGTGTTATATGCAAGTTTCGACTGTATGCACTAATATATATATGATTTTTGGTAACACTGATACACAAACCCCTAATAGTGCAAATGGTTTAACGCAGAGCAGCATCCTGCAATCCGCATCTCCTAATCTTGAGAAAGGCACAAGAGTGCAGGATTTTAAACAAATAAATGAATGGAAGAGTTTCTGTTGCCAAAATATTGAAACAAATAATATAGATTTTATTGTGTAGTAATGGGGAATTTTGAGAATTTTAACACCACCTTGGTTCTTGGTTTTTTTGATGGAATACACTTGGGACACAGAAAAGTTTTGAGTTCAGCAATTGAGTTTGCAAAGAGGAATAATTCGAAAACTATTCTTTTAACATTTAAAAAATCCCCATCCGAATATTTTAACATCAAACCTGAATATATTTATAGCAGAGAACATAATTTTAACGTAATTAAGAACCTTGGAATAGATTATATTGAGGCTTGTGATTTTCAAGAACTGGTAACGCAATCGGCCGACTTATATTTAAAATCAATTGTCGAAAAATACAGGCCTATAGCAATATTTACGGGGTTTAATTATACTTTTGGTCATGAACGGCTTGGCACTCCGGAATTGCTGACTTCACAAGGGAAAAAATACAATTATAAATATTTTTGTATTCCAAAATATGAATGCAACTCAAAAACAATAAGTTCATCTTTAATACGTAATCTGATAAAAAAAGGAAATATAATTGAAGCAAATACATACTTATCAGAAAAATTTTTCCTTGAATCAACTGTAATTGAAGGGGAAAAACTTGGTAGAACAATTGGTTTTCCAACTGCGAATATGATTTACCCAAACGATATAGTCAATTTACATTATGGTGTTTATAAAGTTATGGTAATGAACAAGTCTGCCATATTAAATTGGGGGATTAAACCGACATTTAACGGAGAAAAGCCCTTATTAGAAGTTCATATTCCTCACTACAATGGAGACTTGTATGGTAAACAATTAAAAGTGGAAATATTGGAAAAAATACGTGATGAAAGAAAATTTAATAGCAAGGAAGAATTACGCAAACAAATAGAAAAGGACTTAGAAATATGCTTAAAGTCGTCATAGTCGGTTACGGCGAAATGTTCATGAATTTAATAGCAGCTGCGCTTGATGCAAATTGTGAGATTGTCGGAGTATTACGGAAAGATATTGTAAAGTACTCCAAATATGTAAGGATGATTAAAGATATTGTAAACCCGTCAGTTGAGCATAATTATATAAAAAGTTACAATCTGCCTGAAATTACAGATGTAAAAGGGGTAAATGATGAAAATTTCAGACGCAAACTTCTAAAGCTCAATCCTGATATATTGTTGGTCGGCTCTTGGGGCGAGAAAATAGAAAAGTCTACTTACGATATACCGAAAATTGCTTCTATAAATGCGCATCCGTCTTTACTGCCTAAATACAGAGGTCCCAATCCATATTTTTGGGTTATTAAAAATATGGAACATGAAACAGGTATAACATTTCACTTAATAGATGACGGATATGACACAGGTGCAATATTAGCACAAGAAATTGTAAAAATATTCCCGTCAGATACCGGTGAAAGTTTGAAGAAACGAGTCGTTTTAACGGCAAGGGGGGTGTGCTGCGAATTATTAAAGGCGTTAAATGAAGATTTAATTATACCTCTTACCCAAAATAAAGATAATTCATCCTATTTTTCATATCCGGACGATTTGACACTTGACTTTACAAAAAGTGCCGAGGAAAACCATGCTCTAATAAGGGCGATTCATCCTTGGGGTGAAACTTTATTTTATAATAACATGACAGCGCTTACGCCAAATCCGCATACTACATTTGTAGAAGATAATAATACAGGTTATAATACGGCGGGTACGATTTCTGATATTAATGCAGAAAATAAAACTTTGTCTGTTGTTTGCGGTGACGGAAAAATCTTAAAAATGGTAAATGTAAATTTAGCCCAAAAATGCGACAGACCATTTACAAAAAACTATTTAAAAAGGGAACTTAACATTGGGAACTTACTGATTTAAATTGTTAGTATAGCGTATATTTTTCTCTTCATAAGCATATTATAATACAAAAAATATACGCTATACTAACAATTTAAATCAGTAAGTTCCCAATGTTAA
>JAEEXX010000020.1 GCA_016287985.1 Candidatus Gastranaerophilales bacterium | reverse complement strand
ATAAATATAGGGGAAATTTCTTTCTGTTCCAGAGAGAAAAAGCGCCGCATATAACACAACACAAAACCGAACGTTTTCTTCCTATTAAAGATGAAATAGATAACGAATTTATTCGTGAACAACTTGATATGAACTATTTATATGAACTAAAGCTAAAATGTGAGGGCAAGATTAAGTAGTTTTTGGCTTTTTTGAATTTTTGCCACTCTTATTATTTTTTTTCGTAAAATTCTGCGAATTTGACGTATTATAAGATGTCTGGATTCTCTTTACGCTGAACACATCCGGCATGGCTTGGATAGCTGTCATAACACGTCTTAAAGTATCAATATTGTCGAGTTCAATCCCGAGTTCAATAATTCCGACTTTGCCTTTTGATTTTACGTTTGCGGATATAATATTGGTATTATTATCAGAAACTACGCTTATAATATCTTTCAGTAAGCCCATTTTTTCAGCTGTTTCTACCCTGATTGTGGTAGTATAGGTTCTATTTACGTTATTTCCTGCCCAATGGATATCGAGTAATCTTTCCGGTGCTATTTCATTAAGAGTTTTGCAATCAAGTCTATGGACGCTTACACCTTTAGAGCGTGTGACAACACCAACAATCGGTTCACCCGGAATCGGAGAACAACATCTGGCGAATGAATATAAAAGCCCTTCCAAGCCGATAATATCTTTTTCTGAGGATTTTTTTGTATGATGCTGAAACTTATGTTCTTCTTCCTGCTCTTGTTTTTGGGGTTTTGAGAGTCTGTTAATAATTTTATTTAAAGTCGTTTCACCATATCCTAAAGCGGCAAACATATCTTCTGCTGTTACATAGTTCATTTGTTTTGCAACTTTTTCGAATTCGCCGGCTTTAACATATTCATCAAAAACAGTCTTTGTAAGTTCGTGTTCAAGGTTTGCACGCCCAATTTCAATATGATCTTCACGTTTATTCTTTTTGTACCATTGTTTAATTTTTGAAGTCGCTTGTTTTGTAACAACAAAATTCAGCCAATCCAGTCTTGGGGCTGCGACTTTTGAAGTCATGATTTCAACAATATCACCGTTTTTAAGTTTTGTATCAAGCGGGGTTATTCTGCCGTTAATCAGTGCACCTACAGTTTTATGCCCGACATCCGAGTGAATACGATAAGCAAAATCTACAGGAGTTGCTCCTTGCGGTAAATCTATGACATCACCGCCGGGGGTGAATGCGAAAACCTGATCAGAGAATATATCAAGTTTGACTGAATTTACATAGTCCTCTGCATTTTGTGTATCTTTGTTGTATTCAACAAGTTTTCTCATCCATGAGAATTTGATATCACTTGCTGAGTCGGCTTTTTTAGAACCTTTTTCTTTATATCTCCAATGTGCCGCAACACCATATTCAGCAATATCGTGCATGTGCCAAGTTCTTATCTGAACCTCCAGCGGTTTTTGTCTTGGTCCTATTACCGAGGTATGTAATGATTGATACATGTTCCCTTTAGGCATTGCGATATAGTCTTTAAACCTCCCGGGAATAGGTTTAAATCTGGAATGGATAAGCCCTAAAACTTCGTAGCATTCTTTTTCAGAATCAACAATTACACGTACTGCTGTAATATCATACAAATCATGAAATTGAACATTTAGGCGTTCCATTTTTTTATAAATACTGTAATAATGTTTTGCTCTGCCCGTTATAGTTGCATTTATACCGCTTTTTTTAACATCCTTTGAAATTGTTTCTATTAGCTCATTTACCGCCAGTTCACGTTCGGCTTTCTTTTGTGAAACTAATTGGGCAATTTCATAATATTTATCCGGATGCAAGTATTTTAAAGACAAATCTTCAAGTTCCGCCTTAATTTTACCTACACCTAAACGATTAGCGAGAGGAGCAAATATATCAATCGTTTCTTGAGCAATTTTCTGCTGTTTTTGAGCAGACATATAGTTTAGCGTTCGCATATTATGAAGTCTGTCTGCAAGTTTAAGTAAAATTATACGTACATCACTTGCCATAGCAATAAACATTCTGCGGAAATTTTCTGCTTGGCGTTCTTCTGTTGATTTGAATTGCAATTTCCCTAATTTTGTTACACCCTGAACCAGGTTTAGAACATCTTCTCCAAATTTTTCTTTTATTTCATCGGGTTTTGTGTCGGTATCTTCTAAAATATCATGAAGAAAACCTGAAATGATGGTGTGCTTGTCAGCCCTCAGACCTATAAGAATTTTTACAACTTCTATCGGGTGTATAATATATGGTTCTTCAGAAACTCTAAACTGGCCTTCGTGTTTTTGTCTTGCAAAGTCAAAAGCCTGTTCAATTTCTTTTATATCAGATTCCTGATATTGTCCGTCTTTGAGCAGTTCTCCTATTTTATCAAAATTAATTTCGTATTTCTCTTCCATAACATTGTTATCATAATGTTTTTTTATACTTTTATCAAGTATAGTATTAGTATTCAGTTCTTATTTGTGTATTACTATCAGTCTCTATAGTATCTTCTGTTTCATAATATTCATCTGTATGTTTAAAATCGATAATTTTGGCATCAACTAATTTCTTAAACAATTCGACATAATCGTCACATTTTTTACCTTTAACACCAATGGTTTCCATTTTTATTTCACCGTTCGGCATTAGTTTTATCTGCATTTTTTTTGTCATATCAAAAATCCTTATTCTAAGTTTATTGTTAAAACGATTGTATTATCATCTTCAACAACTTCTTCTTCTACGTGCATATTATTTTCTTTGAGCCTTTCAATTAGTTTTAAATATGCTTCTTCTTGAACATTTAAAGCATATTCGGAATTTAAATCATTCAGTTTTTCTTCAGCACAATCTTGTTCACGACATGAAATTTTTAAATTATACGGTTTTTCAGAAGATGGTTTTTCAAAAGTTAAATTGAAGCTGTCAACAATACCGGTAATTTTACCGTCGTATTCTTCCTGAATATCAATAACTCCGTGTTCTTCAAGTGTTTTTATTAAGATATCTTTGTCCATATAAGCAGTTTCAAATTCTTTTTCAACGATATCATCGACTTTGATATACTGAAAATCTTTGTTGTAATCATCTTGAGCTTGCAGAGCTCGTGTTTCCATCTCCTGTTCTGTTTTTCTTTGTTGGTAATCATTTACTGCATTGGCAACCATTAATACAAGCAAGTGTGATAATGCAACCGGTAAAGCCACTACTGAACAAGACATAATTTATTCTCCTATTTTAAAATTTTTTTGTATGGTTTATCATTAAAAATCGAGGGTTCTCCCGCCTCTGCTTGAAGAGACATTCTCAGCATCAATTTCTTTTGTATATTCTTGTCTGCTTGAATCCTTTGTTGCAGAAACTGCTCTGACATTTGCCCAGGCTCTCAGCGCAAGAATTTGTTCTCTTTGTGTCGCAGAAAGCGGAACAGTTGAAGCTATATTTCTTGCCAAATCTTCAAATTTCAAAGGACGATTTTCAAAAAACGCATCACAAAGAGCTGAAACAACAACCTGTTCAATTTCTGAACCGATAAACCCTTCTGTCATTTTTGCAAGTTCCGTGCAAACATTTTTTACTCCCACAATTTCACTTGCAACATCTTTGTCTTTAAGTCTTTTTTCAAGATGAAGTTTAAAAATTTCTTTTCTTTCACTCATTGTCGGCAAATCGACAAAGAATATTTCATCAAAACGCCCTTTCCTCAAGAGTTCCGGAGGCAGTGTATTAATATTGTTAGCAGTTGCTATGACAAAAACCGGACTTTCTTTTTCCTGCATCCATGTCAAAAATTGCCCAAAAATCCTTGATGAAACACCGCTGTCACCATTTGAACCCAGGCCGCTCAGACCTTTTTCAATTTCATCAATCCAAAGAATTGAAGGTGCAACTGCTTCTGCTGTTGCCAAAGCTCTTCTCATATTTTCTTCCGAACTTCCTACAAGTCCCGAAAACACTTTACCCAAATCCAATTTTATGAGAGGTAATTGCCAAATTGTACTCATAGCTTTTGCTGTCAAACTTTTACCACAGCCCGGAACACCTGTTACCAAAACACCTTTTGGCGCAGGAATGCAATATTTTTTTGCTTGTTCGGACCATGAATTATTACGTTTTAGAAGCCAATTTTTAAGGTTATCCAAACCGCCTATATCGTTAATTGAATATTCTGATTTAACAAAATCCAGAATTCCTGTTTTTTTGATAACTTGTACTTTTTCTTCCATGACGATAGATAAATCTTTAATATTGATTTTTCCGTCATTAACCATAGCAAGCGCAAAAGCACTTTCTGCCTCCTGTAAGGTTAATCCTAGCGCAGCTTTGCAAAGTTTTTCTTTCTCTTCATCTGTTAAATTTGCCTGGACTGCCTTATTTTGTTCTATCATTGAATCAAGTTTATTTCTGATTTCATCAAGAGTCGGCAGCGGAAAATCAAATATTGTGATTTCCTTTTGCAAAGTTTCAGGGATTATAAGTTCAGGGGATACAAAGAAAATGGATTTTCTTACGTAGCCAAGTTTTAAATCCGGAATTATATCCCTTATTTTTCTTATCAAATTGTAATCCGGGGTCCTGTTTTTAACTCCGAAATTAACGTGAAAATCATACAAAATAAATACGGCATCTTTGTCGTATTTGCGTATATATTCAAGCATTTTTTCAGGGCAGGTTGTATCATTAACTGCTTTTCCGGTATTTTGATTATAAATACCGCTTGTCTGAGTCCATGTAAAGACTTCTCTCGGGTATTTTACCAGTTTTTCATCTGTTGCGATGCTTTTAATGTATTTTGTAACTCTGTCCTCTTCAAAAGTCGGTATATATATAAGCGGAAATCTTGCTTTCAATAAACTCGATAGCTTGTAGGTCATACTATTCTCCTGTTTTTATTAATTTATATCATTTTTTTATTGGTATCAAATCGACTTTTTGCATTATTTCATCAAAATCACCCATTCCGTTCATAAAAACAGTTCCGTCTTTATTGATATTTATTTCAACCTTGTTTTTATATTCCGTAAAAATTTTTTCATCATAGCGATTAGTCAAAAAATGGTATCTTTGATTTGAAGACCCGCACCAAGGTCTTGAATAATCAAGTTTATCCTGTTCAAAAGGTCCGTCAATAAGTAAATCAATATTTTCTAAAAGCGTTTGGTTTTTGGGGTTAAGTTTGAGAGTTTCTATAGTATTTCCCGTAAAACATAAAACTCCGAGTCCGTTTTTTTTGACAGCCAAAGCAATTTCGCCTAAAGCCTCGGCTTGTTCAAACGGTTCACCGCCAAGGAATGTAACTCCCTCTATATTTTTTTGAGCGAGTATATCTTTTATTATTTCTCCGGTATCATAGAGTTTTCCGCCTGTATGTGACCAAGTGTGCGGTGCCTGACAGCCTTTGCAATGTCTGGAACACCCTTGTACCCAAATGCAATAACGTATTTTTGGGCCTTCAACCTTAGTGTGCTTCAATATTTTGAATACTCTGAGTTTCATCTAAAAATCCACTGATCTTTCCGAATGTTTTTTCTGAATAACCGAACCACGCATTTTCTCCGTTTTAATCAAGTTTTTTAACTGATTTTCCATATGAGGTTTTAATTTTAAAAATACAAAAAACTCTTCAGCGGATTTAAATCCGTTAATTTCTTCACGTTTTTTAATTATTTTTTTTGCAAGAACAATACTGATTCCGGGAAGTTCCGTAAGTTCGATTTCCGAACAATTGTTTATGTCTATTTTTTCAGCGGGAGGTAAAACTATAGTATCTTTATTGATATTAGCTTGTTGCCTTGTCTGGGGAGTTCGTTTTGACGATGAATCCCCTAGAGATTCAATAATAGAAACATGATAACGCATACAATCTTCTACGACTCCGTCATAGGATTTGTTGTAGCTGAAATAAATACAAAATAAATTCCAAAGTTCACGATATGTATGTATATTTGATTCCGTTACCTGAAATCTCCTGTAAGGTGAAACTTTTTCCAAGCATTTTATAGTAACACCATCTTTATCCAGAGTTAAAGTGCAAAATTTATTTGAAAGTCTCAAATTTCTCCAAATATCTTTGTAAGGAGCAAGAAATATTTTTGCTTCAGCAAGAGCGGCTCGTCTTTGCTGCTCTTCTTCCATTTGTTCAGTATCCATGATATAACCTATACCTTGCAAACGGGTTTCACTTTTCGGTAATAAAGGGCGTAAAACTAAGTATATTAAACCTAATATTACACCGGCAACGGGGTACATAATTACTAAAACAGAAAAAAATACAACAAGTACTATAAATATGTAATATTTTCTACCTTTATCCATATTTTAAATTTTATCATTTTTTATAAAAGAAACATACTTTATAAACACTATTTAACAAACACTATTGTCCATGATAAATCAAATTAGCCCCCTCCTCAACCCTCCCCCATGGGGGAGGGTGCTGTTGTTATTGAGCTTTAGCAAAATATACAACAGCGGGTGGGGGATTTTTTCGATTATTGTCTCACTATTTTCTATTTGCGTCTTTATCATTGTATTATTTCTTTTTCTCTGTTTTTATTAATTTTATTCGGGACAATAATGATTTAACAGACAATGCGGGAAGGTTTTCTTAACCTAATTATTTAATAACAAGAATTCACACAAAAAATAGAAAGGGCCTCTTCGGCCCTTTCCATTCTTTTAATGAACATTAGTGCAGCATACTTTAACTGCTACTTTTATTTTAACCTATTTTTTGAACTTTTCAAGTGCATAAATAAGATTACTAAAAAATTAATATACCGACAAATTGACATTTATTAAGCTTAATTTTATCATTTAACTTAGAGAGTTTAATGGGGATATTTATATGAAAACAAATTTCATAAAAAATTTTGCAATAGGCATGTGTTCGACATTATTTGGAATATATTTGTTATTTTTAGTTTTGCCATTTATTACTTCACCGATTATAGACAGTTATATTCCGCAAGTAAATGAAGAAATAAAAAAAACAACAGGTTTAAATTCGTCAATCGAAGGCTTAAAACTGGTAACGACGCCAAAACTCGGAATTGGAGCAAAGTTCGATAAATTTATAATTTCTACAACGGATAACTCTGAAGTTTTGACTGCAGATGATTTCAAAATAAGCATGTCACTCCTTACAATATTAGCAAAGCATATTAGGATTGATGAAATTAAACTCAATAATTTAAATGCAAATTTAGCACTAAATAAAGATGGTTCTTTTGTTATAGAAAAATATTTTCCTATTCAAACAGAAGAAAAAGAAGAATCTGAAGAAATTGAGCAAATGGAAACGATTGAATTGCCTTTCGGTTTAAAACTGTCAAACCATTTACCTGATATAAAAATTGGTGGTTATAATATCAATTTTATTGACAATTCAAATGGAGATTCCTATCTGTTTAAAGGTAATAAAACAGAGATTACTGATTTTATTTTTAATAAGAGCATAAAAGTACTTGCTGACGGAAATATAACTCTTGCAGGCAGAGAACAATTTAAATTTAACTTAAAAATAAACAACAAAATTATGCCGGAAACTGATTTGAATGATTTAGTGTTCGGAACGAGCGAAGAAAAAAATAAAAAGAAAAAGGACAGTCAGAATATAGAAATTAATCTGTTAGATATATTTAAAGGAATATATAATAACAAAATAACAGCAAATATAGATTCTGATTTGGTCTTAACAAAAGATTCCAATAAAGGGTTTGTGAATATCGAGAATTTGTCTGTTTCGCCAAACGGACTGAATTTACCGCCAAGTAACGTAAAGTTGAATTTTAGCGGGCAGAAAATTGATGTAAATTCAGATTTGTACACAGCACAGAATGAAAGCAGTAAGATATCAGGAACTATTCAAACAGGTAAAAAAACGAACTTAGATATAAATTTTAAATCTGATGCGGAACTTTCTAACCTTGTGAAAATAGTCAATGCAATTGCGCAAACATTTAACATAAAGGATTTGCAGACATTAACCGCAAACGGAAAAATTGATGCTAATTTTAATATTAAATCTGACCTTAAAAATATCGTTTCGGAAGGTTTCTTAAAGATACCATATGCGAGAGTGAATTACGGACTTTACAATATTACTATAGATAAGATAAATACTGATATTGCGCTTGACGATAATAATGTAAATATCAAAAATTTAAGTTTTACAATTTTTAATCAGCCATTAAAATTTTTTGGAACAATAAAACAGGATGCTACTGCAGATTTGCACCTGACCGGTGATAATTTAAGTTTAAAAGGTTTAATTATTGCGTTTGGCCAAGCGGCATTATTAAAAGAAAACCAAGTTAATTCCGGTCTGGTATCACTAAAAGTCGATATATTAGGTAAACTTGATAGTATTAAACCAACTGCAAAGGTCGAATTAAACAATATAGACATTAAAAATATTCCGTCAAATACTGTAGTAAAATTACCTGCAACTAATATTAATATTGCGACAGACGGGCAAACCTTCTCTGGTTCAGCTAATAGCACAAATATTAAAGCGATAAATCCTGTTGCAACTGTCAATATTCCAAAGTTATCGGCTGATATTAAAGAAAATATCATAGAAATTACTCAAACACCCGTTAAAGTAGAAAAAATTAATTTTAGTACTCATGGAAAAATAAATAATTACTTATCAGAAAAAATTTCTCTTGATTTTTCAACAACCGGAGATGTTGTATCAAAGCTTACCGGTGATTTAAATACCGCAAAACAAACACTTAATCTAAATTATATGACCACTCAAGATTCAAAAATAGTTGTTCCGATGTTTGATAAATCAAAGCTTGTATTTAATGCTAATCTTGGAATCAACGGCAGTATGCTTAATCCTCAAGTTTCCGGTACTGTGAATGTTCCGTCACTTGAGATGCCTGAAATACTTCTTTCTATGGAAAACATACATGCAAAACTCCACGGTGACATAATAAACGGGAATGGGACTGCTGGTAAGTTCACATCCGGAGGGATTGTTGCGGATTCTCTTTCAACTGATTTTTCAATGAAAGGCGAAAATTTGTATTTGAATAACCTTAAAGGAAGTGCTTTTGATGGAAAATTCAACGGCGATATTGTCTATAACATGGCAAATACAAAAACGAATGTAATATTTAAAGGCGAAAATATGAATGCCGAAAAAGCTATTGAAGGGGCTGCAGGAATTAAAGGTGCATTGACCGGTACTTTGAACTTTAATACAAAAATGGATTTATTTATTTATCCTGATTTTAATGATTTAATGCGTTCTATAAAAGGAAGTCTTTCTTTTAAAATAGAAAAGGGGGCATTTGGCAAAATCGGAAGATTAGAACGTTTCTTACAGGCGAATAATATTATTGCAAATACAATTTTAAAAACGACAGTAGGTTCTTTTTCTAATATTGCTGCAATAAAAAATTCGGCACAATTTGATTATATAACTGGTGAAATGACATTTTTAAACGGCTGGGCAAATATTTCAAATATAAGAAGTACAGGAAAATCTATAGCTTACTTTGTAACGGGGAAATACAATCTGATAAACGGTACAGCGAATGTTAATATACTTGGGCGATTAGATGGCGCCGTAGTCAAGGTATTAGGACCGATAGGTGAATTATCGGCAGAGAAAATACTTTCGCATATTCCGAAATTGGGTGATTTGACAGCAAAATATGCCGAATACATGGCAGCAGATCCCGATAAGGAAAGAACTAAAGATATTCCGGAATTATCTACCGGAACAGAAGTTTATAAAGATTTTAAGGTCGAATTTAACGGCGGGGTGGAAAGTGTAAGCTCTGTAAAAACATTTAAGTGGCTTTCAAAAGTAGATACCAGTGCGATTGAACAAATGAGTATTAAAGATACTGTTAAATCACTTAAAACAAATCTTAATACCGATATCAATACAACGGTAACAACAGTTAAAGATACTGTGAATGCTGTTAAAGAACAAAAAGAACAGCTTAAAGAATCTGTGAATGAAATTAAAAATCTATTTAAGCTGAAACCGACAACTCAAACAACCGTTCCTGCTACGAGTGCAACTCCTGAAACCGTGACTGAGGCCGCAGCTCCAGTGTCACAAGAAGCGGCTCCTGCTACTTCCGCAACTGAAACAGTACAAACACCAGCTGCAGAAATTGTTCAAGAAACTGCTACCCCCGATGAAAGTGAGTAATGGTTGTTAAATTTTGTTACAAGTTAGCATGTTTATTAAACATGTCGTATTTTTTGGTTTAAAATAAATCTAGTGTCTTTTAGGATTATGCGATGAAAGTACAACCCGTTAAAAATAATTATTCAATAAACATGCTAGGTTCAATAAAACCGCATTGCCGGATTAATAAAGTTTGTGCGAGTGATTTTCGTAAAACTGCATGTATTGGTGACAAAACACAAAAACAATCGCTTGTATTGGCTAAACAAATTGAACAGGAACTGACAAATTATAACAAACAACATAATCCACAAGGTTATGATTTTAATGACCCTTATCATAAAGATATAATACCAATTATAGTTAAAGCAAATAAAAAATTTGGCATAGAAACTGCATTAAAATTAGCAAAATTTGTAAAAAAAACAAATGACTTTGATTTAGGTTGTTATAGGGAAGTTGTTGCGGAGCAATTTATGGAGCATTCCGATATTTTACACCGCTGGAAATATCAAGACCAATTTTCAGCTAAGAAAATAGGAGAATTGAGTAAAATACTTGCTGACAATCCCAACGAGGTTAGCAAATACGAACAATTGGATGAAGGTTTCCCCGATACAATATATTTTATAGGAAAGAAGAACCCGAAATTAGCTAGTCAGATGCTTACTCAAGGGTCTTGCTACAATTATGTAATGAATAAGACCCCCAAAGATGCTACTTATAACTACGAATTAGCAAATGCTATCGGAGAACATCCGGTATCCGGAAAATATATATGCGAATACTTTCAAAATAATTTTCAATTAAATAAAATCCACAGCATTATAGGTGAGGATTATGATGATTGTCTTAACAGATTGTCATTTACAGATAATGCTGCTAGATTTATTGAAGAACATGCAATGAATCCTGAAAAAGTTGAAAAAGTTTTAGAAAAATATAAAACCTGTTCAATTAATGAATTGAGTTTGCTCTTAAGAATGCACGATAAATATGGAGACTTGATATCATCCACATTGATAGCTACCGCAAAACATATTGCTCAAAGACCGACAAAAAAGGAGCATGTTCATCGTTATTGGGATATAATTGACAAAGGATTAAATAATCTGGTTAATGGCTATTATCAGTATCTGCTGCCTGAATTTGTTCAAGATTTTATTGCATTTGAATTGTAATAATTAAAAATCGCATCTTATAGTAATAAAATTGTATTTGCTGTCGCATTTTTGCGCTCAACTCGTGCTTTTCGCTCTGACGAGTTTCGGACTTTCGTCCTCACTCTACCGAAAATCCGCTCTCTTGGATTTTCGGGTTTGCAAAGCACTTTGTTTCGTTTCAAAATGCTGTCGCATTTTTGCGCTCAACTCGTGCTTTTGCTCTGACGAGTTTCGGACTTTCGTCCTCACTCTACCGAAAATCCGCAAAAAAAAGCCGTTTCATAGAGAACGGCTACCAGACTTGGGGAGGAGGTATGAAAAACCTTTTCGGTTTTTCATATACATATACATCGGTAATTTTTCCGATTTCTTTAATTCATGAAACAAAAATCCTACAAATGTACTAGAGAGCATTACATCAAAATATATATGGTACATTTAAATATTTATTTATAAAACTTCACAATCCGTTTGCATTTTAATTTTGTTTATTTTAAGATTTATCCATACGCCGAATTAAGAAGAATGTGAGTTAATCACATTCTTTTTAAAAAGCTTAAAATTAGACCAAAATGAAGGAACAAAAAAATGGGTATCAAAGGTAAAAATGACAGAATGGTTGTACTTGCTTGCGAAGACTGCAAGGAAAGAAACTATACAACAGTAAAAAACAAAAAAAACTCGAAAGACAGAATGGAACTTTCTAAATACTGTCCAACTTGCAAACATCACACCACGCATAAGGAAACTAAGTAAAGTTAATAAGAGCCAAGTTGATAAGTGAATAAGAAATAACTCTCTTATTAACTTATTAACTTATTAACCTCACTAGGCGTCCTTAGTTCAGTTGGTAGAACGTCGGTCTCCAAAACCGGATGTCGAGGGTTCGAGTCCTTCAGGGCGCGATTTGTAAACAACTTAAGGTAACTATAAATGAACGACAATTTCCAAAACACAAAAAATGCAATACTTACATATTTTAGAGGCGTTAGGACCGAATGGGGCAAAATTACTTGGCCCGAAAAAAATCAGGTCATTGTTGAGACATTTTTTGTTGTTGCAATTGTATTTGTATTTACTGTTTTTATTTATCTTGTAGATATACTATTCAATGCAATATTGCCGCATGCACACATGTAGTTACTAACAACCATAAAGGGTAAGAATGATGAGTGAAAAAGACGAAATTCTAACAAATGGTGAAACGACGGAAGAAGGATTGGAAGAGGCTTCTAAATCTTCTGACAAGGGTAATCAAAAACGCTGGTACATAGTTCATACTTATTCAGGCTATGAAAACAAGGTAAAAAGTAACCTTGAAAAACGTATTGAATATATGAATATGGGTGATAAGATTTTCCGTGTTGAAGTTCCGCAAAAAACAGTTACTCAGATTAAGGGCGGAAGAAAACAGGAAAAAGAAGAAAAAATCTTCCCTGGATACGTTCTTGTAGAAATGATTATGGACGAAGACAGTTGGTATGTTGTAAGACATACAGCCGGTGTTACGAAATTCGTCGGCTCAGCTAAAAAGCCGATTCCTGCAAAAGAAAGTGAGATCAAAAAGATTATTCACCGTTCTACAACTCAAACTCAAAAAGTTGAAATGGATGTTAAAGTTGGTGAAAAAGTTAGAATTATTTCCGGCCCATTTGCGGAATTTGTCGGAGATATTACGGAAGTTTATCCTGATAAGGCTAAACTTCGTGCAATGGTTTCAATTTTCGGTCGTGAGACACCGGTTGAATTGGAATACAAACAGATACAAAAATTATAAAAATGTCACCCTGAATTTATTTCAGAGACTGTTTCAAGGACAATTGGTAAGATGCTGAAACAGGTTCAGCATGACAGCAAAGGTAAAGTAAGTGGAAGGGGATGCCCCCGCTAATACCACGAAAGGAGAAAAAAATGGCAAAAAAAGTAGTAGGAAAAATTAAGCTTCAGATTGAAGCAGGAAAAGCAAATCCGTCACCGCCGGTTGGTCCTGCATTAGGTCAACACGGTGTTAACATCATGGATTTCTGTAAGCAATTTAATGCCAAAACAGAATCACAAGCAGGATACATTATTCCTGTTATTATTGATGTATACGAAGACAGAAGTTTTACTTTTGTTATCAAATCCCCTCCGGCGCCGGTTTTGATTAAGAAAGCATTGAACATACCAAAAGGTTCAGCTACACCGAACAAAACTAAGGTGGCTGAAATTACCAGAGCTCAGTTGGAAGAAATCGCTAAAATTAAAATGAACGATTTGAACGCAACTACAATGGATGCCGCTGTTAAGATGATAGCAGGTTCTTGCAGAGCAATGGGTGTTACTGTTAAAGATTAGTACAAAATGGAAGGATTAGTATAGGGCGTTAAGGTAATAAGGACACTAATGCAATAAGATTTAAGCAACTTATTAACTTATTAACTCCAAAAAGTCCGCTAATACCATGAAAGGAAAAAGAAAAATGTCTAAAGAAACTAAAAAACAAAAGAAAATAAAAGAACTTCTTGAAGGTTATGAGCAACCTGTAAGTGGTGTTGAAGCATTAACAAAATTACAGGAAATTTCTAAAGAAGTATCAAAATTCAACGAAACAGTCGAATGCCACATGAGATTAGGTATTGAAGTTAAACACGCTGACCAGCAAATTCGTTCAACTGTTGTACTTCCTGCAGGTTTGGGTAAGGAAGTTAGAGTTTGTGTTATTGCTAAAGGGCCAAAAGTTAATGAAGCAAAAGATGCAGGCGCAGATTATTATGGAACGGAAGATATTATCGATAAAATTGCAGGCGGTTGGTTTGAATTTGATACATTAATTGCGACCCCGGATTGTATGGGTATGTTAGGTAAATTAGGTAGAGTACTTGGGCCAAAAGGTTTGATGCCAAACCCTAAAACCGGTACTGTTACACTTGATATAGCTAAGGCAGTTAAAGATGCCAAAGCTGGTAAAGTTGAATTCAGAGCTGATAAGCAAGGTATGATACACTGCCCTATCGGCAAAATTCAATTTAGTCATGAAGATTTGGTTAAAAACTTCGGAACTTTAGCAGATGCAGTTTTGAGAGCGAAACCATCATCAGCAAAAGGTACATATGTTAAGTCAATTTATTTGACGACAACAATGGGACCTGGGATTAAAGTTGATTCAAGAAATCTTCAAGCCGAAGTTAAAGAAATTGTTGGTTGATATTTATAGCTGATCTTTTGATCAGCTTTTTTTTAAGAGTGACCAAGGGTCGCTCTTTTATTTTTTGTGAAATATTTTCAAGTATATTGCTAATTTACAACCCAATATGTAAAGTTTTGTAACAAAATTATTCAAAACATTAAAGTTTTCTGAAAACGTGCCGTAATACATGACACAAAGGGACAATATAAGGAATCTACAAAATGGGTATGGCAGCATCGCAGGCGCGGTTATTAATGATAACCGGACGCATGCATGATCTTGAATTTGAAGCACAAAGCATACAGCATGCTAAACTTCAACTTGCGACTCAACAAGACCAAGTTTATGAAGAATACATGAGAGCACTGGATGCAACTTCACTCACGTTTGCCTCCATAGATTCAAGCGGTACACATTCAACACTTGTTGCAAACTTTAATAATTTATTTGGTGTTAATGGTGCGAATACAGCTACAGGCAACAACTATGCTCTAATTGATTCAAGAGGCAGAGTTATTGTCGATGAAGCTTTGTATGATGGTTATTATACATTTATTAATGAAGATAACGGATATACACAGAATGCGTATGGCTTCGCAGCATACATGATATTTGGTTCTGATTTTATGAATGATACTGGTTCAGGTTCATTCATAAATACAGCTATAACAGTATTAACCGAAAATATTGACAGTGACAATATGCTATCTAACTTACTGGACGAAGCTATTAATGGTCATCGTGGTGATGATGGAAGACCTACAGGTGATGGTAGCGGAAGACCTCTGGATGGTTCAGGGAATGGTAGTGGCAATGGTAGCGGACCGGCAGGTGGCACTGGTAGCGGCAATGGCGGCAGTGGTAGCGGTTCAGGTTCTGGCTCAGGAAGCAGTTCTACCGATGCAGCACACAAAATTCCAGCTAGCGGTGGAAATATATTTAGTGATTCTTCTCATAAAGTTACAACTACAGCAACAGCTGTAAATAATAGAGGCGGTGCTAAATCAGGTACAAGCGTAGATTTACGCTCAAATGTTCAAGGAACAAATCGCTCAGGTGCTCAAGGGCCAGATCGTTCCGGCGGTAGTGGTGATAGGGCTGTTTCAGTTAACCCCGATGATTTACGTCAGCTATTTACCAACCCGGCTCATCCTGAAGAAGCATCAGTATTTTTAAATTATTTCTTCAGTCACTATGGTAACTTGATATTTAACAATAATGATTTTACTGAAGCAGAAAGACAACCGGAATTCAATTATTACGTTCGTATGTTTAACGCAATACAACAGCATGGCGGATGTATTTCAATAGATGATTTTAACGGACCAAGCGGAGATGCGGCAAGCAACTCAGAGTGGCTTACTAATATGATTAGAAGCGGTCAATTTTCTATTGAACAATTCCATGTCGACAATAACGGCAATATTACGCTTTCCGGCGCAAGTGTAAATGCTGATCAAAACTTGGCATACACTAACACAACGCAGATAGATAAAACGGCACTTGCAAAAGCGGAAGCTGAATATGAGCATGCATTGAAAGTGATAGACAGAAAAGATAAAAAATTCGATCTATCATTAGCTAAACTTGAAACAGAAAGGAACGCACTTGATAAACAAAGAGAAGGCCTAAAGAAGGTAATCGAAGATAATGTTGAAAGAACCTTTGGTATCTTCTCATAATAAACAGTCATAAATGATGTAAAACATAACTATAAATTGTCATTCTGAAGATGATAGTTCGATGAAGTGGTAAAGAAACTTTGTTAAAACAAAGATTTGGTTTTTCGTTACTTAGTATTTCAGTATGACGAACAACAAATATTCTAAGGGGATAAATCTCCAAAGAATCATATAATACTACCTCGTTTTGGATTCAATCCAAAGTAGGGACGGAGAGGTTTTTATTAACTCAAATATAAAAATACTCTCTCCAAAAGATTTTACGGTTTTGCAACAACAAAACTTAAAACTCTGTTCTTCCAGAGGCAGAGGTATATAGCGCTATATGTCACTATATACAAAAAGCAAGAAATAAAAAATTTATAACCCTAATCATAAAAGATCCCTTTTCCCTTTTTCCGCTTGAGTTTCCCAGCTCAAGCTTTTTCTTTGCAAAGGTTACAAGTTAATTATAAAATCTTATTAACTTTACTCCTGACTCTTATTAACTTCTTAACAATTTAGTATACAAAACAAGCATAATATGATATGATAGAATTATAGTAGTAGACATAAAATTTTTTGAGGATATATGCGATAAAAGGCTTTAATACAAGAATATGAGAGTTGTCCGGTAGGTTATATGTGCCGGAATGTCGTATATATATAAAAAAATAGAAAAGGTAAAGGTGCAGTATGAATAGTGCATTACTCGTTATTGCAGTCATAATAGCTGTGATACTTATTGTTGTTATTGCCGTGCAAAGGGTTAAATATAAAGAACTTGTGCGTCAGACTGACAAAAGTATGCAGGATTTAAGAGAAAAGGAATCAATTCTGCAAAAAGAGGCAATGATTAAAGCTAAAGAAGCATTACAGACAGAGAGAGAACAATTAAACGAAGATGAACGAGAACGCAGAAGAGAGTTTGCCCAAATTGAAAACAAGCTTTCAAAACGTGAGGACATGCTTGAGAACAAGATTCAAGAAATCACTGATAAAGAAACTGAGCTTGATAAAATGAAAGACAAGCTTATTGAAAAAGAAGATTTGCTTGACGAAATTACGCAGAAAAGGACGACAGAACTTGAAAGAATTGCAGGTATGTCAACGGAAGAAGCTAAAAATATGCTGCTTGAACAGCTTAAGACTGAACTTGCACAAGAACAAATGCAGTTGATTCGTGAAAATGAGGCAAAAATTCGTGAAGATGCTTTGGAAAAATCAAAAGAAATTCTTTCCACCACAATGCAAAGATGTATGATGGAACAGGTTGTTGAATCCACGGTTTCCGTTGTATCTCTTCCGAGCGATGAAATGAAAGGCCGTATAATTGGACGTGAAGGGCGTAACATAAGAACTCTGGAAACTCTTACCGGAGTCGATTTAATTATCGACGATACTCCTGAAGCAGTTGTATTATCCTCTTTCGACCCTGTAAGACGTGAAATTGCAAAAATAACTTTGGAAAAACTTATTCAAGACGGAAGAATTCACCCTGTCAGAATTGAGGAAACGGTTGAAAAATCTAAGGAAGAAGTTGAACAAAAAATCATGAAAGAGGGTGAAAATGCTGCTCTCGATATGGGTGTTATGGGATTAAATAAAGAGCTTATAAAGAATCTCGGGCGCTTATATTACAGAACAAGTTATGGGCAGAATGTGCTTAAGCATTCTCTTGAGGTTGGACATATTGCAGGAATGCTTGCGGCAGAACTCGGTGCAAATGTTGCTGTGGCAAAACGTGCCGGTCTGCTCCATGATATAGGTAAAGCTGTTGACCAAACACAGGAGGGTACTCATATCCAGCTTGGCGTTGAATTAGCTATGCGTTATGGTGAAAAACAAGAAGTAATTCACGCTATTGAAGCGCATCATGACGATGTGACTGCCACTACTATTGAAGCTGTTCTTGTAAAACTTGCCGATGCTATTTCTGCCGGAAGACCCGGAGCAAGGCGCGATACTTTAGAAATTTATATTAAACGTTTACAGAAAATCGAAGAAATTGTAAACGGTTATGAGGGAATAAGACAATCTTTTGCGGTACAGGCTGGACGTGAAGTTCGTGTAATAGTAGAAGCCGAAAAATTTGATGATTTGGCATCTCAAAAACTTGCAAGAGATATTGCAAAGAAAATTGAAGATGAACTGGATTATCCGGGACAAATTAAAGTAACTGTTGTCAGAGAATTTAGGGCGACAGAGATAGCAAAATAGGGGCGTGAATTGTGATTCGTTAATATGATTCTATCAATTCACGAATCACAAATTACGATTTCACATGCAGAATAAGAATAACAGTAAAAAAATAATATTTTTAGGCGACATAACAGGTAGACAAGGCCGCAATGCGGCCAAATCATATGTTCAATTGCTTAGAAATGAAGAGTCTACTACTAATACATTTCCCACATTTATTATTGCAAATATTGAGAACGCATCGCATGGGTTTGGGTTAACCAAGAAAAATTACGAGGATTTATCTGATTCCGGTATAGATTGTATGACTTCCGGAAATCATATTTGGGACAAAAAGGATATTTATGAATATATTGACAGTGCACAAAATCTTATACGTCCAATTAATTATCCTAAAGGTACGCCAGGTGCAGGTTCTCAAATATTTGAATTTTGCGGAGAAAAAATCGGGATAATAAATGTACTTGGACGTGTTTTTATGCCTATGGTTGAATCCCCTTGGCAACTGGTTGTTGATGAAATTATGCATCTTCAGGATGGAGGTATAACAAGTATTTTTATTGATTTTCATGCTGAAGCAACAGCGGAAAAAATATGTTTTGCTAAATATCTTGCACAAGAGTTTAATAATGAAGGGGATGCCTTAATAAAGGGATTTTTTGGAACTCATACACATGTTCAGACAGCTGATGAGCAAATAATCAACGGCATGGCATATATTACTGACGTCGGATTCTGTGGTTCGCCTGATGGAGTCATTGGTATGGAGTTTTCTACATCGTTAAAAAGACTTTCTACAAGTCTTCCTGAGCGTTATGAAGTTGCGACAGGCAATTCCTCACAAATAAATGGCGTTGAAGTTCTTATTGATGGAACAAAGGCAACGCAAATAAAAAGAATTAATTTTATTGTTAATAATAATGAAAATGAAAAGGAGGTCAACCTTGATACAGGCGGTTGATGAAGGAGGTGTGGAATGAAGGGTGATTTTCATATCCATACGTACTATTCTGACGGAGTTTTTTCGCCGGAGAAGATTGTCGATTTAGCTATTGATGCCGGATTGGAAGTTATTGCACTTACGGATCATGACAATGTACTTTCATATGGTGTTGCTCAAAACCACATTGAATCAAACGGTTTAAGTTTAAAATTGATACAGGGTATTGAGGTTAATACTTTATACAAAGAATATGAAGTCCATATTCTGGGGTATTTTCCGAATGTTGAAAAAAGTGATTTTAAAAATCTTTTAAAAATTCAGCAGCAAGCTCGTATCAAACAAACGAAAGAGATTTTGGCCCTTCTAAATAAAAAGGAAGGTATAAAAATTAAGTTTGAAGATGTTAAAAATATGGTAGCGGAAGGCGGTTCGATAGGACGTCCGCATATTGCTAAGGCTATTACGAATGCAGGTGGAACAAGTAATGTAATGGAAGCGTACAAAAAATATATTCACAGAGAATCGCCTGTTTATGTAGAAAGAAAAACGGTTTCGCCATTTGATGCGGTAGAAGTTATATATGATTCCGGAGGTATTCCTGTTATTGCACATCCATACGATATAGATATAGCGGAGGATTTAATCAAACAGCTTATGAATTGCGGCCTTGTTGGAATTGAAGCTTATCACAGAAAACATTCTCCGGCAATTGTAGAGTACTTTTCTTCCATGGCAGAGAATTTAGGCTTAATTGTTACCGGCGGCTCTGATTTTCATGTTCCGAATATAATGAATGGCCAGATTATTTTGGGCAAAAATTTTATACCGGAATGGATTTATGATAAATTGATTGAAGCCAAGAGGCATAGAGATTTAGCCGGATAAATAATAATCAGATTTAAATAAGAAAGCAAAAGAGGAAATTTGATGAAAAATAACGGTTTTACAATTGTAGAAGTTTCGATACTATTTGTAATATTTTTGATAGTAGCATTTCTTGTTGCCCCTCTTTCTCTGGATGATACAAAGCAGGCAAAAAATACATCACGATGGCGAAGTGTTCAAAATGATTTTGCGAATATTTTCTACACTATTAATACGGACAGGCATGAAAATGGGGTACATTTTGAGAAAGCTTTTTATGAAGCTGTTGCGAACGATATAAAAAATAATATTAATACGTACAGAATAAGTTATATGAACGGCACTTATCCAAGCAATACATATAGATTTAAAGATTACAAAAACACGTATTCAAACGCAACTCTTTCTATAAAATTGTATGATACCCCTCAAAATGATTTATATGGAATGCTCATGTATGATGTCAACGGAAAAAATGGTCCAAATACTTGGGGAAAAGATGTTTTTGGGATGAATATTTATGAAGATAAGTTTGAGCCTTTCTGCAAATCTGAATCAATTAGCAGGCAAAAAGAAGATTGTTCCAAAAATGGTACAGGATTATGTTGTTCCAGTTATTATTTGATTGGAGGTAGTTTTGACTAACAAAATAAAGAATATATGTGTATTTGCTTCTGCATCAAATGATTTGGCGGAGATATATTATAAAGATGCCCAAAAATTGGGAGAATTGATTGCAAAATCGGGATACGGAATTGTCTACGGTGGAAGTAGAAGAGGGTTAATGTATGCTTGTGCGGGCGCAGTAAAAATGTTTGGTGGCAAAGTATATGGGATTATGCCTGAAAAGCTTGCGGATATTGGTCTTGCTAATCCTGATGATTGTGATGAATTTTATGTTACTAAAGGTATGAGAGAACGTAAAGCAAAGCTTGACGAACTTTCTGATGCTGTTATTGCTATAGCCGGCGGCTTTGGTACTTTGGAAGAAATTTCGGAAATGATTACCCAGAAACAATTAGGGTATAGCAATAAGCCTATTGTTATTCTAAATACGAACGGGTTATACAATCATTTAGTCGGATTTTTTGAAGATGTTATAGCTCAAGGTTTTGCAGATAATGCATTGCGAACGGTATATTATGTAGCAGATACTCCGGAAGATGCTTTAACTTATATCACAAACTACCACAGTGAAAAATCATATGTGAAATACAGATAGCCTATTCCACGTATTTACCTTCAAAAAGGTCTAGAATCATTTTTTCCTGATCGGTAGAGGTTTTTTTAATAGTCTGCTCAGAAGAGGTTTTTGGTTCTTTCTTTGTTTCCGAAATTGTTTTTGTTTCTGAAACTTCCACATCTTTTTCGGCTTCAGGTTTTAATTTTGGAGTTTGTGCTTTTTGCGGAATATCTTTAACTTGAACTGAATCTGACGAAGTCGCAAGTCTCACAGTTATAGGAACTTCTGTATTATTAAACAGAATTTTTGCGGCATCTTGAATGATTTGCTTCTTATTTGAATCGTTTATTCTGGAAACATGTATTTCATTTTTAAAGGCTATTATTACACCATCTTGAGATATTTGTACCGGAATTGCTAATTTAAGCATAGCTTGTGTCGGAGGGCTGCTAATGTTTTCAAGTAATGCTTGCCACATAGATGCAATATCATTTCCGTCAGCTTTTTTTGACATAGGCGGAGAAGTAAACAATTCTTCGGTTTGTTCAGCTTTTTTTGTTTTCTGCGTTGGTGCAACAGTTTCTTTAATAATTTGATTTGTTGA